>NZ_WLYK01000020.1 GCF_009707545.1 Nakamurella alba
AGCCGGCACCCCGACCACAGCCCCGGCACGCCCTCGACCGACGAAACCAATTCCGCAACAGCCCCTGAGTGTCGTGCGGAGGCCCGGGAAGTGGCCCGCTCCGTGCGACCGCCGCTGGCCCGGGGAGCGACCGCCCACTGTTCCCGGTCCCTTCAGACCCGAACACGGGGCTGGAAGGACCGGGAACCGGGAGCAGGATCAGGCCTCGACCTCGCCGCGGATGAACTTCTCCACGTTGTCCCGGGCCTGGTCGTCGGGGAACTGCTGCGGCGGGGACTTCATGAAGTAGGAGGAGGCGGAGAAGAGCGGGCCGGAGATGCCGCGGTCCTTGGCGATCTTCACCGCGCGCACGGCGTCGATGATGACGCCCGCGGAGTTCGGCGAGTCCCAGACCTCGAGCTTGTACTCGAGGTTCAGCGGCACGTCACCGAAGGCGCGGCCCTCGAGGCGGACGTAGGCCCACTTGCGGTCGTCGAGCCAGGCGACGTAGTCCGACGGGCCGATGTGCACGTTGCCCTTGCCGAGATCGTGGTCCACCTGCGAGGTGACGGCCTGGGTCTTGGAGATCTTCTTCGACTCGAGCCGGTCCCGCTCGAGCATGTTCATGAAGTCCATGTTGCCGCCGACGTTGAGCTGCATGGTGCGCTCCAGCACGACGCCGCGGTCCTCGAACAGCTTGGCCATCACCCGGTGCGTGATGGTCGCGCCGACCTGTGACTTGATGTCGTCACCGATGATGGGAAGCCCTGCGGCACGGAACTTGTCGGCCCACTCCTCGGTGCCGGCGATGAACACCGGGAGGGCGTTCACGAAGGCGCAGCCGGCGTCGATGGCGCACTGGGCGTAGAACTTCGCGGCGGTGTCGGAGCCGACCGGCAGGTAGCAGACGACCACGTCCACCTCGGCGGCTTTCAGCACGGCGACGACGTCGACGGGGTCGGCGTCGGACTCGGTGATGGTCTCCCGGTAGTACTTGCCCAGGCCGTCCAGGGTGGTGCCGCGCTGCACGGTCACCCCGGTCGGCGGTACGTCGGCGATCTTGATCGTGTTGTTCTCGCTGGCCGAGATCGCCTCCGCCAGATCGAATCCCACCTTCTTCGCGTCCACGTCGAACGCCGCCACGAAGTGCAGGTCGGAGACGTGGTAGTCGCCGAACTGCACGTGCATCAACCCGGGGACGCGGGTCGCCGGATCGGCGTCGCGGTAGTACTGGACGCCCTGGACGAGCGAGCTGGCGCAGTTGCCGACGCCGACGAGCGCGACGCGGATCGGGTGGGAACCCATGCTGGTGCGGTCTCCTTCTGGTGCGGTGCCGGTCCACGCGGTGCTCCGACCGGGCGGACAGCGGCCTTCGATGCGGCACGAACTACCGCAACGGTACGGGCGTAGGGGAGCGAGGAATGACCGGCGTCACGTCTGCTGCGTCACACCCGGCTGGTCGGGGTACCGCTGCGGGGCCGTCGACGGAACCCGGTCAGCTCTCCGTTCGTTGTTCCTGCGCGGTGCAGGCAGGCGGCGGAAGGACACGATGAAGCGCACGGTGATCGCGGTGCTCGGCGGGGTGCTGACCCTGGTCGGCATCGCCCTGCTGGTGCTGCCCGGGCCCGGGTTCCTGCTGATCGCAGCGGGTCTCGCGGTGCTGGGCACGCAGTTCGAATGGGCACACAAGCCGCTGGAGTACGCGAAGGTCAAGGCCGAGCAGGGGATCGACGAGGTCGGCCGCAGCCCGTGGCGGACGGTCGGGGCCGTGCTCTGCGCGCTTGCCCTGGGCGGCGTCGGGGTGCTCGACCTGCTGGGACTTTCCGTCCCGTTCGTCAACACCCTGTCCGCGGTGCTGCTGATCATCTCGGGCCTGATCCTGCTCGGAACGATCGTCTACGCCTGGCGGAAGGCGAAGGAGAAGCGGAACCGGCAGGAAGCCGACGCCGCGGCGGCCTGAGCCGCGCCGCGGGAGGTTCGCCGGCTACTTCGCCGCTCGCCGCCGGGAGCGCGGCACCTGCTGACCCCTGTGGCCCATCACGAAGGACGCGACCAGGTGGTTCCAGGAACAGGTCCGGCAGACCTCGACCTGGTGCACGTCGAACTCGCCGAAGGTGACGGCCATGCCCTCGAGCTCCGCCGGCACCCGGGCGGACCCGGCCATGTGCTTGATCTCGTCGCCGTAGACCCAGTAGACGTGGGTCAGGTTCTCCTTGCGGCAGACGGGGCAGCTGACGTCCGTCGGGACCCCGTGGAACTTGGCCGCGCGGACCAGGTAGGGCGAGGCGTCGCACACCTCGGAGACCGCCGTCCGACCGGCTCTGACCTGCGCGAGCAGCGCGCGGCGCTGCAGCGCATAGTCCACCAGTCCCCGTTGGGTCCGCATCGACGGAAGCCTACGCCGGTCACCTGTTGCCCCAAGCGGGGGAGCCGAACACCGTCCCGACCTCGGTGACCCGGGCGGGGTCGCTGCCGTCGGCGCCGACCGCCCAGAGGGTGGCCTGCTGACCCTGGTCGAACTGCTTGAACGCGATCCGGGTGTCGTCGGGGGACCAGATCGGGCCGGCGACCGGACTCTCGCCGTCGTAGAGCACGGTGGGATCGCCGCCGGTGGCCGGAATGGACTGGATGGTCCTGCCGGAGGCGAACACGATCGTCTGGCCGTCGTGCGAGAACACCGGGTCCACGACCGCCACGCCGGACGTCAAGGCCACCGGCGTGGTGTCGGCCAGGCTCTGCACGTACAGCGTGCCGCTGGAGGCGCCGTTGTCCTCGGAACCCCAGTAGGTCACGCTGCGGCCGTCGGCCGAGTAGGAGACGTCGTCGATCTTGGCGACACCGTCGTGCACGATCTCGTCCTGCACGCTGCCGTCGAGGTTCACCAGCAGCAGTCGGGTGCTGCCGTCGGCGGAGGTGCAGATCAGTGCCATCTGCTCGGCATCGGCCGGGTTCCATGCGGGACGTTGGAAACCGTCGCAGCCCTCCGGCACCCCGAAGAGCTCGACCTGCGGGCCGCTGCCGTCGGCGGCGATCGCCTGCATCGACGCCGGAGCGCCGTCGCCCGGTACCTGGAACCAGGCGATGGTCCTGCGGTCGGGGGAGATCAGCGGGTTCGGGCCGGCACCGGCCGGCTCGTTCAGCGGGAATCCCGCGGCGCCGGTCGCCGAGTTCACCGCGTACAGCCGGTTGCCCTGGCCGGCGTCGAGCGCGACGACGATCGTCGAGTCGGCGAGCGGGTTCGCCGCCTGCGGGAGCGCCCCGGCCGGCAGCTCTGTGGTGCTGGGGAACGACTGCGCTGACGACGGCGGGGTCGACGAACCGGCGGACGGCGAGGTCGGCGGATTCACGGACTGGGTGGCCGACGACGCGGGTGGGCTGGAAGGCACGGAGGACGTGCCGCCGGTCGACGGGGGCCGGGATGCGCTGCCCGTCGTCGATCCCGCGGTACCGGCCCCGGTCGTCGCGCCGCTGTCGCCGCGCTTGTCGAAAAGGTTGACCGCGTAGAGGCCACCGACCAGGATCGCCGCGGCGACAAGCACCATGCCGACCGCGAGCAGCGTCCGGTTGCGGGCGCGGTTGTCCTTCGGTGCTGAGCCCTGGTCCGGGCCCACCATCGGCCCCGGCATTCCCGGGACGGCGGTGTCGGCCCAGTTGTTCCGCGGCGCCCCCGGCCGGCCCCCGCCGGGCGCCGGTCCCGACGACGGCACCGGTCCGGACGACGGCATCTGCCCCGAGGAAGGCATCGGTCCGGCAGGTGGTGGTCCGGCGAAGCCGCTCTGCGGCGGCGGGGGTCCGGCGAACCGGGGCGGTGCGGTCTGCGGAGGGGGCGGCCCGGTAGGAGTGCCGCCCGGCATCGCCGTGGTGGCCGCCGTGAAGCTCCCGGTGCCACCGGCCTGCGCCCCGGACCCCTGCGGACCGGTCCGGTGACCCAGCAGCCGCGTCATCGCCTCGGTCAGCGCGATCGTGGGGTCGTCACCGCCGCCGGCTCCCGCCCGGGACAGGGCCGCGCGGGCGGCGATGGCCATCGCGCGGCAGCTGCGGTAGCGATGATCCGGGTCGCGGGCGAGCGCTGTCGCCACCACCTCGTCCAGGGCCGGGGGCAGCCCGGGGACGAGGGCGGACGGGCGCGGGGGTTCGTGGTGCAGCCGGGCGTAGACCTTGGCGGCCAGGTTCTCGCCGGGGAACGGGATGCGGCCGGTCAGCAGCTTGTAGAGGACGCAACCGAGCGCGTAGACGTCGCACCGGCCGTCCAGCGGCCGGCCCTCGATCTGCTCCGGCGCCGCGTAGTCGATGGTCGCCACCACGCCGCCGGTGATGGTCAGCGCCGGGGCCGCCGCCTCCAGGTCGCCGAAAGCCTTGGCGACGCCGAAGTCCGACAGCCAGACCCGCTCCGGATCCCCCTCGTCGCCGGGTGCCAGCAGGATGTTGGCCGGCTTGACGTCACGATGGATCAGGCTGTGGCGGTGGGCGAAATCCAGTGCGGAGGCCACTCTCTCGACGATGTGCACGGCCCGCTCCGGCGACATCCCGGCACCGGTGCTCTCGCCGTCCTCGGCGAGCGCGAGATCGGCGTTGGTGCCGTCGATGTAGGGCATGGACAGCCACAGCCGGCCGTTCTCCGCGCCGCAGTCGTCGACCGGCACGATCGCCGGATGGTCGAGCCCGGCGACGATCTCGGCCTCCCGGCGGAACCGCTCGACGAACGCCGGGTCGGCGCTCAGGTCCGAGCGCAGCAGCTTGAGCGCGACCTGCCGGGGCAGTCGCGGGTGGCGGGCCAGGTAGACCACGCCCATGCCGCCGTGGCCGAGCTCACGGATGATCGTGAACCCGGCGAACAAGGCGCCGTCGGGGAGCGTCACCCCAGCATTGTGTCAGCACCCGCCGTCCTGGCAGGTGCCGTTCGGCGCGCTGTGCTCGTCAGGTCCGGCGGACGGTGCCGGTCAGGTCCGGCGCACCGCACCCGGCCGGTTCAGCGCACCCCGCTCATCAACCGGGAGATCGGCCTGGCCGACACCGCCAGCAGCACCCCGATGCCGACCGCGACGGCCCCCAGGATGCCGAAGTACGGGGCCTCGTTGTTCACGTCGAAGAACTCGGCGAACACCCCGGAGAGCGCGCTGCCCAGGGCGATCGACAGGTAGAACAGCGCCACCATCTGGGCCGGGAACTTGCGTGGTGCCAGCTTGGTGGCCAGCGACAGCCCGACCGGTGAGAGCAGCAGCTCGGCGATGGTGAAGACGAACAGGATCCCGCACATCGCCAGCAGCGGGGTGCTGCCGGCCCCGCCGGAGGCGAACGGCAGGAACAGCAGGAAGGCCACGCCCATCACGGCGGTGCCGAGGGCGAACTTGATCGGCGTCGTCGGCTGCCGGTCGCCCAGCCGCAGCCAGATCGCGGCGAACACACCGGACAGCAGGATCACGAAGACCGGGTTGATCGACTGCACCCACGAGATCGGCATCTCCCAGCCGAACAGGTTCCGGTCCAGCTTGTCCGCCGAGTAGATGGTCAGCACGGTGAACTGCTGCTGGTACAGCGACCAGAACGCGGTGCTGGCCAGGAAGAGCGGGACGAACGCGAAGACCCGCTTCCGCTCGATCGCGCTCAGCGCCGGATCGCGCAGGATCACCGCGAAGTAGCCGAGCGCGGCGGCCAGCGTCACGAGAGCGACCACGTCGTCGAGGTTGTCGGCGGTCACCCAGCCGATCAGCACCACCAGCACGATGACCACGACGCCGGCGAGGGCGATCCCGGCCATCAGCGGACGCCGGGAGGCGGGCAGCGGATTCGACGGGTGCCGGGTGATGTCCGGCAGGATCCGTCGGCCGAACGAGTACTGGACCAGGCCGAGCGCCATGCCCAGCGCAGCCAGCCCGAACCCGTAGTGGAAGCCGAGCTCGGACTGCAGCAGGCCGGTGAGCAGCGGGCCGACCAGGGCGCCCAGATTGATGCCGAGGTAGAAGAGGGAGAAGCCGGCATCCCGGCGCGGATCGTGCTCGCTGTAGAGGGATCCGACGATGGTGGTGGTGTTGGCCTTCAGCCCGCCGGACCCGATCGCCACCGCGCAGAGCCCGACCCCGACGCCGATCACGCCCGGCAGCACCGCCAGCGCGACGTGCCCGATCATGATCAGGATCGCCGAACCGAACAGCACCCGCTCGCTGCCGAAGACCCGGTCGGCGAGCCAGGCGCCGAGCACGGTGGAGAGGTACACGGTGCCGCCGTAGGCGCCGACGATGCCGGCCGCCACACCCTGGTCGATGGCCAGGCCGCCCTGCGCCACCGGGAACCACAGGTAGATGAGCAGGATGCCCTGCATGCCGTAGAAGGAGAACCGCTCCCACATCTCGACGCCGAAGATGTTGGCCAGCGACCAGGGCTGGCCGAAGAAGGTGCGGGTGCTGCCGCTCGACGGATCCGGTGCGGTGCCGACGGACGGCAGGGTCGGCGGGATCGTCGGCGGTGGCGTTGACATGCGGCAATGGTGTCACCGACAGGGCTTTTCGGACAGATCGGTCACCCGATGGGTGGCCCGCCGACCCGGACCGGCGACGTCCCGGTGACACCGGGGCCGGTTCAGCCGATCGGTACGGCCTCCGGGGTCGGTGCCGGCGACGCTGCGTGACGGCGGCCTGCCGCCCGCCGTCGGAGGACCAGGGCCACCACCACCAGCAGGCCGCCCCCGAGCAGGGCGGGCTCGAGCGCCGCCGGCACCGCCACCGCGGACGCGCCGAGCCATGTCCAGAGTCCTGCCCAGGCGAGCGCGGCCGGACCGGCGATCATCAGCCAGCGTGCGGGGGACAGCCCGCCCGCCGCCCAGATCCGTGGCAGCACCGTCCGGGCCCCGCCGAGGGCCTGGGCCGACGCGATCAGCGCACCGGCCGGTCGGCCACCGACCCAGCGCGGGGGCACGTGCACCAGCAGCCGCGGCGGCAGCGGCGAACGCCGGCCCAGCCTTCCCGCCACCAGCCCACCGGTCACCGAGGCCAGCGCCGCGATCACGGCCAGCACCGGGGCCGGCACTCCTGATCCGGAACCGGCGGCGCCGAGCAGCAGCACCGCGGAACTGCCCGGCAGCAGCACGCCGACCAGAAGGGCCGCCTCCGCCACCAGCAGCGCCACCACCACCAGCACGACGGGGGACGTCGGCAGGCCGGCGAGCAGATCGGTGAGCACGGGTCAGCCCGCCGGGGGAGCGATCGGTCCGCGGCAGGTGTAGACGGTGGCCGCCGGGAAGTTCCGCCAGATCGGCCCGTCGACGGCGATCGCCCGGAACTGCTGGGCGAGCATCCCGAGCTGCCGCCGGCCGGGCGGGGCCCAGCGGGTCCAGCTGTAGGTGAACTGGGTGTACGCGCCGTCGGGGCGCAGTGCACCGGCGACGTCCCCGATGAGGTCGTGGCCCGCGTCGCCGGCGAAGGCCTGCCACGGCAGCCCGCTGACCACCAGGTCGACCGCACCGGACAGCCCCCGTCCGGCCAGCACGTCGCGCAGGTCGGCCGCCGCCGCGGTCACCACCTCGACGTCGGGGAAGTCGGCCGCCAGTCCGGCCGCCAGCGTCGGGTTCAGCTCGATCGCGACGTGCCGGGCGGGCCGGATCGCCTGCAGTGCGGTGGTGAACGCGCCGGTGCCGGGGCCGAGCTCGACGACCACCTCCGGCGCCCGGCCGTCCGCCCGGCGGGCGATCATCGCCGCGGCCAGCGCCGGTGAGCTCGGCACCAGCGACGCGGTGGTCAGCGGGCTGCGCAGGAACTCCCGGACGAACATGCCGGTCCGGCGCGGACGGCCCCCGGGACGGGTGCGGGTGGTGGTCTGCGCATCCGGACGGTCCAGTTGATCTGACATGCCGCAGACCTTCTCCGGCGGCGACCGCACGGCGCCTCCGTCGCAGGGTCCGAACCCGGCCGACGACAGGAGGACCGCACCGTCCGTGGGCACGAGGTGGGGTCCTCCTTCCGGAGGAGGCCGGGGCCGGTGACCGGCCACTACCGTGGTCGGCATGGAGGTGGTCCCGCGTACCCAGGGGCACTGGTTCAGCCGGTCGACGGTGGAGGAACCGGTGCTGCTGCCCGGTCGGCTGTCGTGGTTGCGGCTGCTGGCCGTCCCGCTGCTGCTGGGGCTCCCGCACTTCGTGTGGCAGGAGCCGCTGCCGCCCACCTGGACCGCCCTCGGCGCGGTCGCCTCCGCCCTGTTCCTGCTGGCCGGACGCTGGCCGGTGGCCGCCGCGATCGGCCAGGTGACCCTGCTGCTGGTGGTGCAGGCCTTCCACGAGGACATGCTGGCGTTCAAGGTCATGGCCAGCATCGCCGTGTTCGAGGCGGCGCTGACCAGTCCGCCGCGCCGGGCCGCGGTGCCGGCCGTACTGCTGGCCGGTGGCACCGTCTGCACGATGCTGTGGCCGCCCGCGCACGAGGCCGGCCTGGTCATCTACAAGGTCTCGCTGATGGTGATCGCGCCGGCCCTGCTCGGCGCCTTCCTCTACGCCCAGCACCGGGCGGCACGGGAGCGGCACGCGGCCGCGGTGGCCGCCGAGATGCGCCGCCGGCTGGCCGAACGCGATGCGGCGCACCGGTCCCGGGCCGCCATCGCCAGGGAGCTGCACGACGTCGTCGCCCACCACGTGGCCTCCATCGCCCTGCGCACCGCGGTGGCCCGCGACGTGCTGCCCGACCTGGACCCCGCGGCCCGGCGGGTGCTGGACGAGGTCAACGGCGCGGCCGCGCTGACCCTCACCGAGATGCGCCGGCTGGTCGCGCTGCTGCGGGTGCCGGAGCCCGGGTCACCCGGTCAGGGGCCGCGTGGCGAGCCGGTCGACGACGAGCCGCCGGTCATCTCCGAGGTCGAGATGCTGGACACCGCAAGGCTCGTCCCGGAACTGCACCAGCTGACCCGGCGGATGCGCGAGGTCGGGCTGTCCGTCGACCTCGAGCTCACCGGCGACACCGCCGACCTGGACGCCGGCCAGGCGCTGGCGGTGCTGCGGATCTCCCAGGAGGCGTTGACGAACGTGCTGCGGCACGCCGGCCGGGGCGCCGCCGTCGCGGTCCGCGTCCGGCGCACGGCTGCGGCCGTGGGGGTGACCGTCACCGACGGCGGTCCGCTCGGCGCTGCCGACGGGTCCGGGCACCCACCATCCGAGAAGCAGGCCGAGAAGCAAGCAGCAGCAGGTGATGTCGGCGGCTCAGGGGGGTACGGCCTGATCGGGCTGCGGGAGCGGGTGGAACTGCTCTCCGGCAGCATCAGCGCCGGGCCGCACCTGCAGGGCTGGCGGGTGCACGCCCGGATCCCGGTGACCGACCCGGCGGCCGGCACGGTGACCGACCCGGCCGCCGCTGCGCCGACGGGCAGACCGTCGTCCGTCTGCGCCAAGCCGTCCCGTGCCGGGATCCCGGCATGATCCGGGTGCTGGTGGTCGACGACCAGGAGCTGGTGCGGTCCGGGTTGCGGATGCTGTGCGAGTCGGCCCCGGACCTGGAGATCGTTGCCGAGGCACGGAACGGCGCCGAGGCGGTGCGACTGGTCGACGACACCGTGCCGGACGTGGTGCTGATGGACCTGCGGATGCCGGTGATAGACGGGATCGCCGCGACCTCCGCCATCCGCGGGTCCCGGCCGGCCACCCGGGTGGTGGCGTTGACCACCTTCGACGACGACGACCACCTCTACCCGGCGTTGTCCGCCGGTGCCTGTGGGCTGCTCACCAAGGACTCCTCGCCGGCCGAGCTGCTGTCCGCGATCCGCCGCGCGGCGGCCGGGGAGAACCCGTTCACCCCGTCGGTGCTGCAGCGGCTGATGGCCCGGGCCGTGGAGGCCGGCGGGTCGCCCGCCCCGCAGGCCGCCACCGAGCTGCCCACCCTCACCGAGCGGGAGCTGGAGGTGTTGACCCGCCTCGGCGCCGGGATGAGCAACGCCGAGATCGCCGCCGTCATGAACATCTCGGTGACCACGGTGAAGACCCACGTCACCGGGATCATGGACAAGACCGGCTCGCGCAGCCGGGTGCACCTCGCTGTGCTCGCGGTGCGGGCCGGTCTGGTCGTCTGACGGCCCGTCCGAAGCCCGCTCACCCGGACCGCATCCACCCGGCAAGTAGCATGCGCGGGTGACCGACGCGCCCGAACCGCACCGTGCCGTGTTCTCCGGTGACGAGGTCGCCCCGGTCGCTGCGGTTGCCGGCCCGGAGCCGGGGCCCGGTGCCGCCGACACCCTCTCGCCCACCGAGCGGGTGGTCCCCACCTGGACCGACCCGACGGTGCGGCGGGCCAGTGACCTGATCGGCGGGCCGCTCGGTGTGCACGCCCAGGTCGGCCGCAACTCCTTCCTGACCCCGCTGCGGGTGTGCCTGATGATGGCCATCGCCGTGCTCATCTGCGGGTGGCTGTACAAGGCCGCCTGCATCCAGCAGATGCCGGACGGCAACGGTGGCTTCACGCTCGACCAGGGCGGCCAGCGGCCCTGGATCACCGCCTGTTACAACGATGTCGTCCCGCTCTACGGCTCGCACCAGCTGGACACCCAGCAGCTGCCGTACGCCACCTCCTGGGAGGACAACGGCCAGATCCGCTACATGGAGTACCCGGTGGTCACCGGCTACTGGATGTGGGCGGTCTCCGGCATCACCGAGGGCTACCTCTGGCTGGCGGAGAAGGTCGGGCTGCCGCAGCCCCTGGACGTGGCGGCCTACTTCACCATCGGCGCGATCCTGCTCGGGATGCTGTACCTGCTGGCCGTCGCCTGCACCGCGCGGATCGCCCGGCGCCGGGTCTGGGACACGGCGATCATGTGCCTCTCGCCGCTGCTGATCGTGCACGCCTTCACCAACTGGGACCTGCTGGCGATCGGGGTGACCGCGGCGGCGATGCTGGCCTGGGCACGGTCCCGGCCGCCGGAACCCGGAGGGTCGGCGGCGCTGGGCCTGCCGATCCTGGCCGGGGTGCTGATCGGCGTCGGCACCGCGGCGAAGTTGTACCCGGCGCTGCTGCTCGGCCCGCTGCTGATCCTCTGCCTGCGCACCGGCCGGATGCCGCAGTGGCTGGTCACTGCCGGCGCGGCGGCGCTCACCTGGGCGGTCATCAACGTGCCGGTGATGCTGGCCTACCCGGACGGCTGGTACGAGTTCATCCGGCTCAACACCGAGCGGCCCGCGGAGTACGACTCCTGGTACTCGATCTTCAGCACGCTGTCCGGCAGCACCGTGTTCAACACCCCGGACGGCGCATCCTCGCCCGGACTGCTGAACACGCTGTCGCTGGTGCTGTTCCTGCTGGCCTGCGCCGCGATCGGCTGGCTCGGGCTGTCGGCGCAGCGCCGCCCCCGGTTCGCCCAACTGGCCTTCCTGCTGGTCGCGGCGTTCCTGCTCACCAACAAGGTGTGGTCCCCGCAGTACTCGCTGTGGCTGGTGCCGCTGGTGGTCCTGGCCCTGCCGAGGTGGCGGCCGGTGCTGGCCTGGCAGTTCAGCGAGTGGGTGGTCTGGATCCTGCTGATGCTCTCGTTCGACTCGGACTCCGGCAAGAACCTGTCGATCTACCCGTTCATCGGCGCCGCGATCATCCGCGACGCCCTGCTGATCACCCTGATGGTCAAGGTGATCCGGGAGATCCTGCGGCCCTCCACCGACCTGGTCCGGATGGCCGGTGACGACGACCCGTCCGGCGGCACCCTGGAGAACGCCCCCGACCGGTTCACCCTGCCGTCGCTCCCCGCGCTGTGGCGCCGGCCGGCGCGGGAGGCCGCGCCGGCCGCAGCCGCCGCACCGGGCGAGGAGCCGGTACCGGTGCCGGTCAGCCCGCCAGCTTCCTGATCGCCGGGTCGCCCGGCCGGATCCGGGCGGTGGTCGCGGTGATCCCCGCGGAGCGCAGCAACTTGCGGACCTCGTCCGCCTGCTCCGGCAGCATCAGCGTGATCACGGTGCCGTTGGACCCGGCGCGCGCGGTGCGGCCGGAACGGTGCACGTAGGCCTTGTGCTCGGCCGGCGGCTCAAGGTGGACGACCAGCTCGACGTCGTCGACATGGATGCCGCGGGCCGCGATGTCGGTCGCCACCAGCACCCGCGCCTCGCCGGATGAGAACGCGGCCAGGTTGCGCTCGCGGGCGCCCTGGGCCAGGTTGCCGTGCAGCTCGACCGCGTCGATGCCGGCCTTGCGCAGCGTGCCGGCCCAGCGCTTCGCGCCGTACTTGGTGCGGGCGAACAGGATCCGCCGGCCGGTGCCGGACGCCAGCTCGCGGATGATCTGCCCGCGCTGCTCGGCGTCGACGGTGAAGACGTGGTGCTCCATGGTCGAGACCGGGGTGTCCGCCTCGTCCACCTGGTGCACCGCGGGGTCGGTGAGGAAGTCGTCGGCGAGCACCGCGATGCCCTTGTCCAGGGTCGCGGAGAAGAGCAGACGCTGACCGTCCCGCGGGGTGGCCCGCAGGATCCGCCGGACACCGGGCAGGAAGCCGAGATCGGCCATGTGGTCGGCCTCGTCGAGCACCGTGACCTCGATCCGGTCCAGCTTGCACGCGCCGCGGGCGATCAGGTCCTCGAGCCGGCCGGGGCAGGCGATGACGATGTCGACGCCGGCCCGCAGCGCGTCCTGCTGGGCACCGAAGCCGACCCCGCCGAACACCGTGGTCGTGGTCAGGCCGGCGGCCGCGGCGAGCGGCTTGACCGTGCGCTCGACCTGCATGGCCAGCTCCCGGGTGGGCAGCAGCACCAGGCCGCGCGGTTGGTGCGGTCGGCTGCGGGCTCCGTGCAGGCGGGCCACCAGCGGCAGCGCGAAGGCGATGGTCTTGCCGGAGCCGGTGCGGCCACGGCCGAGCACGTCCCGGCCGCCCAGCGAGGACGGCAGCGAGTCGGCCTGGATCGGGAAGGGCACGACCGCACCGGAGGCGGTCAGCGGTGCCAGCAGGTAGGCCGGCACGCCCAGCTCGGCGAAAGTGGTCGCGCCGGGCAACGGGGTGACGGTCGTGGCCGGAGCCTTGGTGGCCGGGGCCGCTGCGGCGGGCGCCGTGGTTGCGGCGACCGGGGTCTGCCGATCGGTGCCGTTGCGCTGCGGTCCCCCGGTGCCGCGCGGCCGGCGGGTGGCCTGACCGGCGCCCCGGTCCGGCTGGGTGCCCGTGCGTGAGGTCTGTCCGTTACCGCGCGGGCCCTGTCCGTTGCCGCGAGGGGTCTGTCCGTTGCTGCCGGGGGTCTGCGCGGAGCCCCGGGTGGTCTGCGCGGTGCCCTGCGCGACGCCGGCGGCCTGGCCACCGTTGCCGCGCCCGCCGCGGCGACGACGCCGGCGCGGCGCCCCGGAACCGCTCGGTGCCGGTCCGGAGCCGTGTTGCGCGGACGGGGTGTGGTGCTGCTCGTTCATGAAAATCCTTGCTGCGGGCGGCATTCCGCCACTCGCGGTCAGGCAGGGGTGACCGCGTGATCGTCAGCAGGGATCCGGTGGAGACGGCGCTCCGGGACAACTCGACAACTACATTCCGCGGCGGCGACAGTGCGTCCGTCGGATACGGCCCGGGGAACGCAGGATGCGCTCCCCGGGCAGCAGTCTACCCGTTCAGGCCGCCGGCAGGGTTGCGGTGTCGATCACGAAGCGGTACCGCACATCGCCCTCGACGACCCGGCCCCAGGCCTCGTTGATCTTCTCCGCCGGCACGACCTCGATGTCGGCGGCCAGGCCGTGCTGCGCGCAGAAGTCGAGCATCCGCTGGGTCTGGGCGATCCCGCCGTTCTTGGTGCCGGCGATCCGCCGGCGGCCGGCCAGCAGTTCGCCGGCGGGCAGCTCGGTCGGGTGTTCCGGCAGGCCGGCGACGACGAAGGTGCCGTTCCGCTTGAGCAGCGAGATGTACTGCGCCAGATCAAGATTCACCGACACCGTGTTGATGATCAGGTCGAAGGTGTTCTTCAGTGCCACGAAGGTCGCCGGGTCGCTGGTGGCGTAGTAGTGGTCGGCACCGAAGCGCTCGCCGTCCGCCTTCTTCGACATGCCGTGCGACAGCACGGTGACCTCGGCACCCATGGCGTGTGCGATCTTCACGCCCATGTGGCCGAGCCCGCCCATGCCGAGGATGGCGACCTTCTTGCCCGGTCCCGCCTCCCAGTGCTCGAGCGGGGAGTAGAGGGTGATGCCGGCGCACAGCAGTGGTGCCGCGGCGGCCAGGTCGATGCCCTCCGGGATCCGCAGCACGAAGGACTCGTCCACCACGATCGCCGTCGAGTAGCCGCCGTAGGTCGGCTCGCCGTCGTAGAACCGGGCGTTGTAGGTACCGACCTCGCCCTGGGTGCAGTGCTGCTCCTCGCCGGCCAGGCAGTTCTCGCACTCCCGGCAGGAGTCGACGAAGCAGCCGACGCCGACGGTGTCACCGATCTTGTACTTCGTCACCTCGGAGCCGACTTCGCCGACCAGGCCGGCGATCTCGTGGCCGGGAACCATCGGGAAGATGGCCTCGCCCCACTCCTCGCGGGCCTGGTGGATGTCGGAGTGGCAGATGCCGGCGAACTTGATGTCGATCAGCACGTCGTGCGGGCCGACCTCACGCCGGGTGACGGTGGTCGGCTCCAGCGGAGCTTTCGGGGACGGGGCGGCGTAGGCGGACACGGTGGTGGTGGGCATCTTCTCTCGCATCTCTCTCGCTGGACACTTCCGCACGCCATTCTCCACCGGATCCACCACCGCCCGGCCGGACCGCATGGGAGCAGGTGGGCCGGGTACTCCGACCCCATGGCCGAGGACTTCCAGGTGGCGGTGGACAGCGGCGCGGGCGACGGGGTGGTCACCGGTACGGCGGCCGGCCCGCCGGACGGCGACACGGTGCTGTTCCTGCACGGCTGGCCGCAGTCCCGGCACAGCTGGGCGGACACGCTGGACCTGGCGGCGGCCGACGGTCACCGGGCGCTGGCCATCGACCTGCCCGGCATCGGCGACTCCGCCTCGGCCCGGACCGACGGCAGCAAGGTGGCGCTGGCGGTGGTGGTCGGCGAGGTGCTCGCCGCGGTGCACGCCCGCCGCCCGGTGCTGGTGGGCACCGACGTCGGAGGGATGACCACCTATGCGGCGCTCCGTTCGGTGCCCGGACTGCGGGCGGCGGTGATCATGGACGTGGCGGTCCCCGGGGTCGAGCCGTGGCCGTCGGTGGTGGCCAACCCGCACATCTGGCACTTCGCGTTCCACACGGTCCCGGACCTGCCGGAGACCATGGTGGGCGGCCGGGAGGCGCCGTACTTCGACTACTTCTTCGACATCCTGTCCGCCGACCGGGGAGCCGTGTCGCCGCGGAGCCGCGAGGCCTCCGTCGCCGCCTACGCCACCCACGAGCGACTGGCGGCCGGTTTCGACTTCTACCGCACCTTCGGCGCCGACGAGAAGGCGAACACGGCGGCGGCGCAGATCCCGGTGACCACCCCGCTGCTGTACCTGCGCGGAGAGCACGAGTGGGGCGACATCGACGTCTACGACAAGGGTTTCCGCGCCGCCGGGATCACCGACCTGACCACCGGGATCATCGACGGCAGTGGCCACTACGCGGCGGACGAGAACCCGGAGGCGGTCTGGCGACTCGTCTCCGGGTTCCTCGCCACGCACTAGGAGCCGTCGGCCCGGCTCATCGGATCAGCGAGATCCCGGTCCAGGTGCCGATCAGCCGGCCCATGATCTCGCCGGTCCGGTTGGAGAAACGGAAGTGGATCCCGCCCCACAGCCGTGCCCCGAACGCCTCGGCCCGCAGCACCGCGGGATCGTCGTAGTGCCGGGTGGTCCCGGTGACCGACGAGAAGATGTTCAGGTCCAGCGTCGGGCCGTAGGTGATGGCCATGGCCTGGGACACCGCGCCCAGCACCGTGCAGTGGGCGCTGATGTACTCCGGGAACGACGGTGTGTTCACCAACGGTGTCCACTCCGGATCCGCTGCGGTGGAGGGGTTCCCGTCGGTGTCGGCCAGTCGGATCGCGGTCACCGGGCGCCAGAACTGGTAGGTCTGTTTGGTGTCCCAGGTGGCGATCAGCGCATCCGCGCCGGACAGCGTCGCCACCAGGATGTAGTGGGCCGAGTCCGAGGCGGACATGCAGTGCCGGGTCAGGTGGTCCCGGTAGGCGCCCTGCAGCTGCACGCTCGGGTTGCCGGCGAAGAACCGCGCGATCTCCGTCTGTTCCGCGGTCCGGGTGGTGCTGCCGACGGCGCCGATCTCCCGCACCTCGGCCAGTGCCCGGGTGTACTCCGCCGACGTCAGCGCCGGTGGCGGTCCGGGCCGCACCAGGGAGGCCTTCGGGATCAGGAACGGCTTCATCGTCGCCATCCACGGCGCGAGCGACGGGGTGAACAAGGGCGGCGTCGGCTGCCAGACGCCCGGTGCCGGCGCCTTGGTCGGCGGTGCGACGCCCTGCCAGTTGTCCCCGGCGCGGGAGGCGATCAGCTGCGCGGCCGCACGTCGGCCCCAGGCCACGCCGGCGGTCTTCGACGGACCGTCCGGGATCGCGAGCAGCGCTGCGGTGTAGGCGGTCTCGACCCTGGTGGTGGCCACCGGGAAGTAGTGCAGCAGCACGTCGTGCGCGGCGGCGGCGACCGCCGCGTCGGTGGACGCGCCCTTCGGTGCCTTCGCCGACCACCGGTACATCGGGTGCCCACCCTCGATGCCGACGACGGCGTTGAACACCGCGGCCTGCACGTAGGCCATGCCCACCCCCATCGGCGGGGCGGGCAGCGCGGCGTCGGTGCCGAGGGACAGCGCGGCGACCTCGTTCCACGAGATCACCGCCGCCGCATCGGCCGGGTCGCAGGCACCGGCGGTCGGTCGGGGTCCGGTGGACGGGGTGGTGGCGGCGGCTGCCGGGACGACGGTGGTGCACGTCGCGGCGATCAGCGCCGCGGCCAGTCCTGCTCGGGAGAACCATCGGGCGTGCGCGTGCGGTCTCACATCGACCTCCTGGGTGGGTGTTGCGGTACAGGCGCAGGGGACGACGCGGCTCCGGAGGTGGCACATCTCCGGAGCCGGAGGGCGCGTCCTGCGCTGCGGGTGGTGCCGGTCGTCACCGGTGACATGCCTGGGATCCCGCCGCTGCGCGCCCGCACCCGGGTGGGGGCGTCCGGCGCGCACGAAGAATGGTCCCGCGCCGGGATCGGACAGGAAAGGTGCAACCGGGCATGCGTGTCGGGTGGCCCGGGACGGCGAGAGGGCGACACGGCACACTGGTGCGCCGGGCGACGCGCGCACCCGACCAGCGGGCTGCACACCTGAACCAGCGGGCGGCGTCTCCGGCTCATCGGGCCGAGGGCATCGGATCCGATGGGCCGGGAGCACGAATCGTGGCCGGCGTGGGGAGGAGGATCAGTGCACGAGTGCGCGGCGGTCCGCCGCCCGCCACCACAGGACGCCGGCGAACAGCAGCAGCGTCACCAGGTGCACGCCGGTGCACCAGAGGCAGATGGCGTGCACCGCGAAGAGCTCCACGCCGACCAGGTAGAGCACGGACAGCACCCCGACCCCGGCGCCGATCAGCCGCAGGGTCCCGGTGTCCCGGTTGAACCCCACGGGCAGGCACAGCAGGGTCATCGCGACGAAGTAGGCCAGGCCGGCCACGGCGACCGGGACCCCGAGCACGGTGGCCCAGCTGCTGGTGGTGACGGCCAGGCAGTTGACGGTGCTGCCCTCGCCGCAGAGCAGGCTGGCCGATCCGGTGAAGTGCTCGTAGCTGAGGTAGCCCGACAGCAGGAAGCCGATCACGCACAGCACGAAACACGCCCACGCGGCCCGGCTGCGGTTCACGGATCCGACGGTACCGGCCGGGAGCTGCCGGCCGGGACGGAACTGCTCGCCGGGGTGGATCTGCTCGACCCGGCTGTGCTGCGGCGGCATCTGGACGACTCGGTGGCCTTCTGGCGGATCGACAAGGACCGGGAGCTCGCCGCGCTGTACTGGTACGGGCTGTCCCGGGTGCTGCTGGAGCCGGCGGCCCGGCAGGGGCTCTCCGCGGATCCCCGGTCACTGGTGCTGTCCCGCTCCCACGGCTTCTTCGTGCGCGCCCACGCCCTGGCGCCGGCCGGGCCGGAGGACCGGGCCGGACTGTGGGCGCTGATGGCGTCGCTGGTCGGCGTGGCCGGGACCACGACCGCGGTGCTGTCCGCCCTGGCCACCGACTCGATCGGCACGTTGTCGGCCGGGAAACCTGCTGCCGCTACCGCTCTCGCCGACCGGCTGGGTCTGGCCCCGCCGGCATTCCGGCCGGACGGGACCCTGCGGCGACGGTCCTGCTGCCGCATCCTGGCCACCCCGTCCGGCACCCTCTGCTCGGCCTGCCCGGCCCGCGGCGGCTGAACCGCCGGGCCGGGCTCGGCGTCGGTCCCGCAGTCAGACCTGTTGCGGCACCGCGTGTTCCAACGCCCAGTCCAGGGCGAGATCGGCGATCTCCTCCCACCCGTCCTGGCTCACCAGCCGGTGGGTGCGGCCGGCGAACTCGCGGTACTCCACGACCGCCGAACTGCCGGAGGAGCGGTAGCGCTTGACGATCGCCTTGGCGATGGCCGGCGGCACCACGTGGTCGATCTCGCCGGCGATCACCAGCAGCGGGGCCCGATCGGCGCGACCGAAGTCGACCTTGCTCGGGCCGCGACCCAGCACCGCGGAGGACACGCCCTCGAAGAACACCCGGTTGTAGGAGTTGACGGCCTGGTCCTGCCAGATGGCGTCGGACGCGGCCCGGTCGAGGTCGTTGCCGAAGGTGAAGTGGAAGTGGCCCTTGGAGATCGGCTTCGCGCCGTTGCGGGCGAAGGGGTTGCTCAGGATCGGGAAGCCGGTGCGCACGGTGGACAGCGGCAGGGTGCGGATGCCGGCGGGCTGTCCGGGGGCGACACCGACGTACGCGACGCCGAGCCCGCGGTCGGCCAGGATCTGGGTGAGCACCCCGCCGAAGCTGTGGCCCATGATGATCGGCTTCTCCGGCAGCGCCCGGATGATCCGCTCGTAGTGGTCGGCGATCTGCTGCAGTCCGATGCCGCGCAGGGCCTCCGGGTGCTCGCGGATGTCGGCGACGTCGCGGTCGTCGATCCCGGGCCACCCCGGGACGATCACCTCGTGGCCCAGCGCGCGGTACCGCTCCGCCCAGGTCTCCCAGCTCTTCGGGGTCATCCACAGGCCGTGGATCAGGACGATCGGGGTCTTGGTGCTGCTCATGACGCTCTCCTCGGGTCGGCCACCTGCACCGGAACGGTGAAAGTGGAACGGTCGTTCTTGTTCTGCTGGAACAGATCGTGGACCCGTGCGATTCCCGCGTCAAGCAAAAAGAGACAGATCGTTCTACAATCACTCGTATGGCAGCGAAGGGCGGTGCGCGGACCACCAGGAAGACGCCCGACGGCGGATCGGCGGCCCGGGAGCGGTTGCTCCGGACGGCGGTCGACCTCTTCTACGCGGAGGGGATCCACGCGGTAGGTGTCGACCGGATCGTCGAGGCGGCCGGCATCACGAGAGCGACCTTCTACCGGCACTTCCCGGGCAAGGAGGACCTGGTGCTGGCCTACCTGGACGCCGAGGACGTGGCGATCCGGGCGGCCTTCGCCGCCGCTGCCGGATCCGGTGCGACCCCGCGCGAGCTGCTCGGTCTGGTCATCCACGAGCTGGGCGAGGACGTGGCGCGCCGGCACACCCGCGGCTGCCCGTTCATCAACGCCGCCGCGGAGTACCCGGATCCCGGCAGCGGGGTCCGGGAGCGGGTGCGGGAGCACCGGGAGTGGTTCCGGGCCACCCTCGAGCAGCTCGCCGCCGCCGCCGGGGTGCCGGACCCGGTGACCGCTGCCGGACAGCTGGTGCTGCTCCGGGACGCGGCGATGGTCGGCGGCTACCTGGACGGCTGGGAGCGGGTGCGGGACGCCTTCACCGCCGCGGCGATGACCGCCGCGGGTCTCGACGACGGCACCGGGCCGGTCACCGGACCCGTCGGCCGGACCGGGTCGGTCAGCGGGCCCGACGACGAACCCCCGTCCGCCGCCGCACCCGTCGGTGGTGCAGTGCCGGCCGCCACCCGCGCCGACGTCACCGCTGCGGCCGGGTCGACCGCTACCGTGCCCTCGTGACCGACGAGCCCAGCACCGCCCCCGCACCCGGCGCCGCGCCGACATCCGGCACCGTCGAGATCTGGACGGACGGGGCCTGCAAGGGCAACCCCGGCGTCGGCGGGTGGGGTGCACTGCTGCGCTCCGGGTCGCACGAGAAGGAGCTGTGGGGCGGCGAAGCGGTCACCACGAACAACCGGATGGAGCTGTTCGCGGTGATCCAGGCGCTGCGGGCGCTGAAGCGGCCCTCGGACGTGGTGCTGCACGTCGACTCCACCTACGTGATGAAGGGCATCTCCGACTGGATCGCCGGCTGGAAGCGCAACGGCTGGCGCACGGCGGCGAAGCAGCCGGTGAAGAACGACGACCTGTGGCGGCTGCTCGACGAGGAGGTCGCCCGGCACCGGGTGCGCTGGGTGTGGGTCAAGGGCCACGCCGGCGATCCCGGGAACGAGCGCGCCGACCAGCTCGCCAACCGCGGGGTGGACGACGTCCGGTCCGGAGCACGCTCCTGAGCTGGTAGGCTGACCTGCGGTTCCGGCCCGTCCGATCCTTCGGCGGGCCGTTGCTGTGTCAAGGATCCATCCTCCTGCCACGGAAAGCCCGTGGCCGAACGAGTCCACAGGAGGTGCACGTGAGCGTTTCCACCGCTCCGCGTCACTACGAACTGCTGCTCATCCTCGACCCGAGCCTCGACGAGCGGACCGTGTCCCCGTCGATCGACACGTTCCTGAACGTGATCCGCCAGGGCAACGGCACCGTCGAGAACGTCGATGTCTGGGGCCGCCGCCGGCTGGCCTACGAGATCAACAAGAACGCCGAGGGCATCTACGCGGTGATCTCGGTCAACGCCCCCAGCGCGACCGTCAGCGAGCTGGACCGCCAGCTCAACCTGAACGAGTCCGTGCTGCGGACGAAGATCACCCGGTCCGGGAAGTAAGACCATGGCCGGTGACACCGTCATCACCGTGGTCGGGAACCTGACCGCCGATCCGGAGCTGCGTTTCACCGCTTCCGGTGCGGCGGTCGCCAACTTCACCGTCGCCTCCACTCCTCGCACCTTCGACCGGGCGAGCAACGAGTGGAAGGACGGGGAGGCTCTCTTCCTGCGCTGCAACATCTGGCGCCAGGCTGCCGAGAACGTCGCCGAGTCGCTCACCCGCGGCTCGCGGGTGATCGTCAGCGGCCGGCTCAAGCAGCGGTCCTTCGAGACCAAGGAAGGCGAGAAGCGCACGGTCATCGAGCTGGAGGTCGACGAGATCGGCCCCTCGCTCCGCTACGCGACCGCCAAGGTCAACCGCGCCGCGCGCGGTGAAGGCGGCGGAGGGGGCGGGGGCTACGGCTCCGGCTCCGGTGGCGGCGGCGGGTACTCCGGCGGCGGTGGCCGGTCCTCCGGTCCGGCGGACGACCCCTGGGGGTCGGCGCCGGCGGCCGGTGGCGGCGGCTACTCGGACGAGCCCCCCTTCTGATCCGCGGTGCGCACCGGGTCCCCTCCCCGGTGCGGCACAGGGCGTGAGCCCATTCCCCTTACTTCTGAACGTTTCTCATACCGGAGACATCAATGCCCAAGCCCCCCGTCCGCAAGGTCAAGAAGAAGGTCTGCGCCTTCTGCAAGGAGAACGCGCAGCCGATCGACTACAAGGACACCAACCTGCTGCGCAAGTTCATCTCGGACCGCGGCAAGATCCGTGCCCGCCGGGTGACCGGCAACTGCACCCAGCACCAGCGGGACATCGCCGTGGCCGTGAAGAACGCCCGCGAGGTCGCCCTGCTGCCGTACACCTCGACCGCCCGCTGATCGCGGCAGAGCGAAAGGGACGACTGACATGAAGCTCATCCTGACCGCCGACGTGCCCGGCCTGGGCGCTCCCGGCGACGTGGTGGAGGTCCGTGACGGCTACGGCCGCAACTTCCTCCTCCCGCAGCAGAAGGCCATCCTCGCCACCAAGGGTGCGGAGAAGCAGATCGCCGGCATCAAGCGGGCGCAGCTGGCCCGCGAGATCCGCGGTGTGGAGCACGCGAACGAGGTGAAGCAGGCCCTGGAGTCGTTGGGGGCCAAGCTGACCATCACCGCGCGCACCACCACCGACGGCAGCAAGCTGTTCGGCTCGATCGGTGCCGCGGACGTCGCGGCCGCGATCAAGTCCGTCGGCGGCCCGGCGCTGGACAAGCGCTCCATCGACACCAACGGCCACATCAAGTCCGTCGGTGCGCACGCGGTGAAGGTGACCCTGCACCCGGGTGTCGTCGCCGCGCTGACCGTCACGGTCGTCGGCGGGGAGTGACCCCCGCCCGGACCTGATCCGGACATCACCGCAGCCCCTGTCCCACACGGGACGGGGGCTGCGGTGTTCTCCGGTTGCTGACGGCTCCGGTCCTTCGACGGTGCCCGATGGTCGCGGGGTCGCGGAGCCGCGGTCGTTGTCGTGCTGCGGTGGTTCGTGCCGTGGTGGTCGCCCGCGCGGTGGCGCGGGCGATGCAACCCCGCGGCGCCGTTCCCTCGTCCTGTCGGTCATGCGCACCCGCTTCGTCGCCCTTGTGCTCCTGGCGTTCGCCGCTGCGGCCGCCTGCGCCGCACCGCCCACCGCGGGGACCCCCGCCCCGGTGACCTCCGTGTCGGGCAGTGCCGGAGTCAGCGGCGGCGTGGGCACCGCCGTGCGACCCGACCCGCTGACCGGCCCGGCCGAGGGTGCCGCACCGATCTTCTGGCTGCGCACCGTGCCCGGCTACTACTGCAGTGTCCGCGGCACCCTGGTGCCGTCATTGGTGCTGTACTCCGACGGCACGGTGCTCTCGACCGACGGCATCGGCGCCCACTGCGATCCGCTGCCGACGGTCCGGATCGGTTGGCTGGACCCGGATGTCGCGGAGGCGCGGCTGGCGGAGTACTTCGCCTCCCCGGAGGCCGCCGTCGACATGACCGACCTGCAGGTCACCGACCTGCCGTTCGCCACCCTGGTGCACCGGCCGGTGGGCGGACCCGAGCGGACCGTCGGCCTCTACGGCCCCGGGGCCGAGGAGTACGTCGACGATCTCGACATCAGCACCCGGGAACGCGAAGCGCGGCAGGCGTTCTCGGATGTCGTCGAGGGCATCCGGACCGATGCCGCGTTGGCCGGTAACTGGCAGCCGGAGCAACTCTCGGTCACCCGGCTGGCCGCCGACGAGGGCGACCCGGCAGCATCTGCCCTCTCCTGGCCGCTGAGCTCCGCGGAGTGGCGGGACTTCCTGCTCGACGATCCGGCGGCCGGTGGTTCCGCGGCCGACGATCGGTGCCGGGCGGCCCTCGGCGCCGAGGCGACCGAACTGCTCGCCGCCCACACCGGCGACACCGCGGGCCGCTGGCGGACCGGTGCCACCGAGGTGCCGGTGGCGCTGGGACTGGTGCTGCCGGGCGCCGCTCCCTGTTCGGACGACGCCTGGTGACCGACCTGCCGGAGGTCTTTCACTCCAAGGGCTGACGTGACGCCACGACTCCCTGGCGCCGGGTACTCGGCGTGATCATTGGCCGGATGGTGTGACCTCCTGTCACACACCTGGTCCGAAAGTGTGTAGCGCACTGCTGATCACACCTTCGCTACGACCCCGGCGTGCGGGAAAAGAGGGATCAACCCACTCGATGTTCGCCCGCCGCGGATTGACCGGTGACGCTGCGCATGCGACTGTGCAGTCTCCGTCACCGCCCGGTGGACGGAATGACCGACCAGTCGAGCGGATCCGCCATGGACAGGAGCGGGACCGTTCCGGTGCCACGCCCGGTCGCGCTGGTACCGGCCGCGGCCCTGGGGGTGGGGTGTCTCGCCGTCCCCGCACTGGCCGCACTGGGTGCGGCCGGGGTGCTGCCGACCGGTCCGGTGGTCGCGATCGGGCTGCTGCCCCTGCTGATCAGCTGGGGTGTGGCGATCGTCCGTTGGCAGGCGTGGGACCGGCGCAGTGTGTGGACCGGGCTGCTCGGGCTGATCGGCGTGGCCCTCCCGCTGGCCGTCGGGATGACCGGCCGGCCGGCATCCGTCGTCGCGGCGCTCGGCCACCTGTTGATCCTGCTCTGCCTGCTCGAGGTCACCGTGCGGGGGCTGCAGCGGCATCCGGAGCAGGCCCGCGGTGCCCGGCTCTGGATCGAGTACGGCATCGTCGCCCTCGCGGCCGCGGCCTGTCTGGTCGGGATCGTCCCGGGGATCCTCGCCGACGACCCCGGCGGCCGGTGGTTCGACGTACTCGCAGCCGTGCTGGCCGCGGGCGCGACCGCGATGGCGGTGCTGCTGCTGGCGTGCTGGACCTGGTCCCCCGGATGGGCGCTGTGGGCGCTGGGCATGTTGACCGTGGCCGCATCCCGGGTGGTGTCGGGCGCGGAGTCGGTCCACGCCATCGGGGTGCTGGCCGGTGGCCTGCTGGTGGCCGCATCCTCGGTGCACCCCGATCTCGGGCGCGCGCTGGCCGGGCTCGCCAGGTGGCGGCCGGACCGGGCGTGGCAGCGCAGCCTCTGGCTGTGTTCCGCCTTGGCCGTCGGCACCGTCGGGATCGCCCTCCACCACGGTGCGTCCGGCTGGTCCGAGGTGGCCGGTCCGGTGCTGGCCGCGGTGGCGGTGCTGCTGCTCGGCGTGCGGGCGCGGTTGCTGGTGGCCGGGATGAGTGCCCCTCGGGGCGATCTCGTCCGGGCCCCGTTGGACTCCGTCGGCGCGGCGGCGTGGTTGTCGTCCATCCAGCCGATGGACGAGGGCACCGTCGAGGTGGGCGCGGTGGCGGTGGTGACGATGCTCGACGTCCGGGCGCCCGAGGAACCGGAGGCCGAGCTCGACCGGCAGGTGCTGGACCGGCTGTCGGGTGCGATCACCCTGGAGTCCGGAGGCGCCGGTGGCCCGGACCGCTGGGCGCTGGCCCGGCACGGTGAGGTGCTCCACCTGATCCTGGCCCGCCGCGGCCACCGCTCCGATGCCGGCGCCGGCGACCACCCTGACAGCGCCGACAGCGCTGATACTGCAGCACGACTGGCGCGGCTGGCCGGCACCGTCGACGGCCTGCTGGCCGCCCCGTTCCGGATCGACGGGGTGCCGGTCCGGGTCGACCACGCGGTCGGCTGGGCGCACCGGACCGCGACGGCCACCCGACGACCGAACGGCGTGGTGGGCGACGCGACCTGGGCCGCCCGGACGGCTGCGCCCGGCCGTCCCGCGGTGTTCGATCCCGTGCACCGCACCGCCATCCGGCGGCGTGCCGAGATCGGCGCACTGCTGGACCGGTCGCTGACCGCGCTGAGCACCGGCACCCCGGCGCACGTGGCCGAGTCCGGCTTCTCGATCGTCTTCGAACCCGTGGTGTCACTGCGCGACGGCGAGACCGTCGCGGCCGAGACGCTCGCCCGGTGGCGGGCACCGGGTATCGGTCCGGTGTCGCCGGGGGAGTTCATCCCGATCGCCGAGCAGAACCGGAACATCACCGCCCTCGGCGACTGGGTGCTGGGCGAGGCGTGCCTGCGGGCGGCCCGCTCGTCGGCGGTCCGGGCCGTGGCGGTGAACCTGTCCGGTGACGAGCTGGTCCGGCCGGATCTCTACGGCCGGGTCATGCGGGCGCTGCACAACGCCGGCCTGGACCCGAGACGGCTGATCCTCGAGGTCACCGAGACGGTCGTCGACGCAGCGGTGGACGCCGGTGCCGGAGCACTGAAGAGCCTTGCCGCCAAGGGGGTCTCGCTGTACCTCGACGACTTCGGGGCGGCGTCGTCGGGGCTGGCCCGGCTGGTCGCCCTGCCGTGGTCGGTGATCAAACTGGACCGCTGGTTCCTGTCCGGGCTGACCCGGGACTCGCAGCGGGCGGCGCTGGTCGGCTCGATCGCTCAGCTGGCCCGGCGGCTCGGTGTCGACACCCTGGCGGAAGGCGTCGAGGACGTCCGGACCCTCGAGCTGGTCCGGGATCTCGGCTGTGACCTGGTGCAGGGCTGGGTGTTCGGGCAGGCGCGGGCCACCCTCGCGCAGGCCTGGCAGCAGCACGTCCCGCGCGACTTCCAGCTGGCCGCCAGGGTGCCGGCCCCCGGCAAGGCCTGACAGGTCCTCGTCCGCACCGACATTCCGCAGCTCCGGGACGCCCCGGCCCCCGGTCCCTGCCGGTCCCTCCCGTCCTGACCGGCCGGACAGGGCCGCTCCCGGGTCCGGGCTCCCGCTCCGGCCTCACGGACCCTCGGCCAGGACCTCCTGGGCGGCCACGGCATCCGGGACGACCAGCACCGGGACCGGCGCGTGCCGGACGATCTTCAGCGCCTTGGAGCCGAGGAACACCCGGGCCAAGGGCCCTTGCGAGGACGATCCGACCACCAGGATCTCACCGGGCTCCCAGTCGATCTCGTCCACCGCCTCGGACCAGCCGCGCCCGGTGCCCAGGGCGGTGGTGGTGCCGTCCGGCAGCCGGCCGTGCGCGGCCAGATCCTGTACCGCACGCTCCTGTGCCTGCAGCACCTGTGCGGTCCACTGGTCCAGCACGGCATCCTCGGCGCCGAAACCGATCTCGGGCGGGTACATGGTCCGGCCGCGGACCCCGAAGGTGGCGATCCGCAGCGGCACGCCGAGCCGGCGGGCCCAACCGGCAGTGGCGTCCAGCATGCCGGCGCAGTCGTCCGTGGCGGCGTAGGAGAAGGTGATCCGGCCGACGGTGCCGCCGGCGGCGTTGCGGTACCCGCGGGGGGCCACGGCGACCGGCATCGGGGACGAGTGCAGCAGCGGGTCGGCGGTGGCGCCGATGACCACCTGGCCCAGCGCGCCGTCCGGCGACGACCCGAGAACGATGAGGTCGCAACCGGTCTCCTGCGCCTGGGCGACCAGGGTGCGCGGGATGGACCGGCCGGGCACGGCGCGGACGTCGACCTCGAGATCCGGTGCCGCGATCGCCAGGTGCTCCCGGGCCCGGTTCGCGGCGACCTCGCCCTGCTGCCGGGACCAGTCGGCGAACTCGGCGTCCACCCGGGCCATCGACGGCGTGGACCACGGCTGCGGGACGACGGTGGCCACGACCAGCGGCTCGACGGTCCCGGACCGCGCCAGCTGCGCCCCGAGGTCCAGCGCCGCCCGGCCGCCTTTGTCGGGCAGGTAGCCGACCAGGATGCTCACGGGAGCTTGCGCCCCTCGTGGATGATCGACGGGAGGCTCTTGCCGAGCACGGATCCCCGCCGTCCGCGGATCACGTAGTAGAGCAGTACCAGCAGGATCCAGCCGACGAAGACGAGGATCGTCACCAGCCGCAGCCCGGCGATCAGGTACAGGCAGGCGGCGATGGTGATGATCGGGGTCACCGGGTAGCCGGGCACCTTGAACGGCCGGTGCAGGTTCGGCTCCCTGCGGCGCAGCACGATGATGCCGATGGAGACGATGGTGAAGGCGCCCAGGGTGCCGATCGAGGTGGACTCCCACAGGTAGTCCGACGGCACGAAGCCGGCGACCAGGGCGATCGCGATCGCCACCACCCAGGTGTTGAAGGTCGGTGTCAGGGTGCGCGGGTTCACCTTGGCGAACCGCTCGGAGATCAGGCCGTCCCGGCCGATGGCGAACAGGATGCGGGTCTGGCCGTACAGGGTCACCAGGGTGACCGAGAAGATCGAGATCACGGCGCCGGCGGCGAGGATCGTGGCCCAGACGTTGCTGCCGGTGACGTTCTGCAGGATCACCGCGAGTCCCGCGTCCTGCTGCTCGGCGGAGCCGAACTCCGCGGCCGGCTGGGTGCCGAGACCGGAGACGGCGACCAGGATGTAGAGCGTGGTCACGATGGTGAGCGCCAGCAGGATGGCCCGCGGCATCGTCTTCTGCGGGTTCTTCACCTCCTCGCCGGCGGTGGAGATTGCATCCAGGCCGATGAAGGTGAAGAAGATGATGCCGGCGGCCGCGGTGATGCCGGTGACGCCCTCCGGGGCGAACGGGGTGAAGTTGTCGGCGTTGAAGGCGGTGAAGGCGATGCCGACGAACATCACCAGCACACCGACCTTGATGACGACCATGATCGCGTTCAGCCGGGCCGACTCGCTGGCCCCGCGGACCAGCAGGGTGGCGCACATCAGCACCAGCACCATCGCCGGCAGGTTGACGATGCCGGTCTCGCCGCCGTCCACCGGGATCGGCGCGCGGGAGAGCGCGTCCGGGATGCTGAAGCCGAACAGGTTGTCCAGCAGCGCGTTCAGGTAGCCGGACCAGCCGACGGACACCGCCGCCGTCGAGACCCCGTACTCCAGCAGCAGACAGCCGGCCACCACCATCGCGATGATCTCGCCGAGGGCGATGTAGGCGTAGGAGTAGGTGGACCCGGAGACCGGGATCGCGGAGGCGAGCTCGGCGTAGCAGAACGCGGCGAGACCGGCCACCAGGCCGGCCAGCACGAAGGAGATGATCACCGAGGGCCCGGCGTCGGGGACCGCGTCCTGCAGGATGAAGAAGACGCCGGTGCCGACGGTCGCGCCGACGCCGAACATGGTGAGCTGGAACGTGCCGATCGTCCGCTTCAGGCCCGGGGTCCCCTCACCCCCGTGACCCTCCTCGGCCTCCGTGGACTGGACGCTCTTGCGGAGCCAGATCTGTTGCGACAGACGTGCGGGGCCGGTCATGCGTGTTCCCCCCATCTCGTACGTGAACGCGATGCCCGGGGCGCCGGGAATTCAGGGAACCAATCAGAGAAACGGAGCGCGGTCAAGGGTCACCCGTTCGCGTGCCGCTGGTGTCGTCAGGGGAGTGGCACGTTGAACGAGAGCAGGGCGGCGCGGCCGCCGGTGAACCGCAGCCGGGTGAGGGTGCCGTTGTCGAGCCGGGGCAGCACGATCCGGTAGTCGGCGAGCGGGATGCCGAGCAGCGAGCACAGCGCGAGCCGGAACAGCGTGTTGTGGGCGACCACCAGGACCCGGCCGTCGGGATGGGCGGCCACGATGCCCTGCAGTGCCGCCACCGCCCGGGCAGCCGCTCCCGCGGTGGGCTCCGCCTCCGGGAAGGCGCCGGCGACCGGGTCGGACTCGAACGCCCGGGCGACATCCGGCAGCTGCTCACGGATCTCACCGATGGTGAGGCCCTCCGCGACCCCGAAGTGCACCTCCCGCAGGTCGTCGACGACCACCGGCTCGGCTCCCAGCGCGGCGGCGACCGGTGCGGCCGTCTCCCGGGCCCGGCGGACCGGGGAACAGTAGAACGCGTCCGGCCGGTGGGCGGCGGCCCAGGTCGCCAACTGCTCGGCCTGTCGCCGGCCGACGTCGTCGAGGTCGACGTCACTGCTGCCGGCATAACGGTTCTCGGCGTGCCAGACGGTCCTGCCGTGCCGGGAGAGGATCAGTTCGGTGCTCACGGTTCTCCGGTTCTCGGGTCTGGTGCGGGTCGGTGTGATGCCGTGGGTGGCGGGCGCCGGATGGCGGCGGGCTCGGACCGGGGACTCACCCGACCAGCCACCCGCGGGTGCGCAGGGCCGCCTCGAAGGCGTCGTAGGAGTCGTCGAACCGAGCGGCCCTGACGGGGTCGGGGTGGTAGGTCCGACCCACCCGCACCATCCGCTCGGCCGTGGACGCGACCTCGCCCGGGCCCGCCGCGGCGAGAACCGCTGCGCCGACGCAGGCCTCGGAGCTCTCCATGATCCGGACCGGCACACCGAGCAGGTCGCAGCGGAGCTGGTTCCAGTACTCGTTCGCCGTGCTGCCGCCGGAGAAGCTGACCGGTCCGGCGACCTGTGCGCCGAGCGCGGCGAGCCGCCGGTAGGCGAGCCGCTCGGTGAAGGCGATGCCCTGGAGGATCGCGCCGAACCGGGCGGCCCGCCCCTCCGGGACCCCCTCACTGAAGCCCTCCGCGCCGGCGGCGGCGAACGGGAACCGCTCGCCGGCCGTCGTCAGCGGGTAGCAGACACCCGGGATCACCTCGAGATCCGCTGCCTCGGCCGTGATCCGACCCAGGTCGACGCCGGCGAACTCGCGGCCGACGATGCCGGCACCGATGTTGGAGGCGCCGCCCGGCAGCCAGCCGCCGTCCGGGCTGCGGTGGGCGTAGACGGCGCCGGTCGGATCGACGAGCGGCGCCGACGAGGTGCCCTTGATGACCAGCGTGGTGCCGAGGGCGGAGCTCCAGGTGCCCGGACGCAGCGCGCCGCCGGCGATCTGGGCGGCGCACCCGTCCGTGGTCCCGGCGCGCACCGGTGTTCCGGCCGGGATCCCGGTCTCCTCCGCGGCCCGGTCGCCGACCGTGCCGATCGGCGCCGACGGCAGTACCAGGCCGGGCAGTACGGCCGGGTCGATGCCGAGTGCGTCGAACACCGCCGTCGGCCAGGCGATGTCGACCAGGTCCGCACCGGTCTTCAGCGCCTGGTTGATGTCGGTGGGTGTGGCGAGGCCGGTCAGCCGGGAGTTGATGTGGTCGCCCTGGTGCACCACTCGCCCGCCGGTCGGGACGAGACCCGCTGCGAGCAGCCACATCACGCGCGGCAGTGCCCAACTGCGCTGCAGGGTGATGCCGGCCCGTGCCCACACATCGGCCCCGGCGGCCGCGGCGGTCGGCGCCAGGTCACCGGCCCGGCCGTCGTCGTACATGATCCCCGGGGTCACCGGACGCAGGTCCGGACCCTCCACCAGCACCGTGCCCGAGGTGGCATCCACCGACACCCCGGCGATCGGGCGATGGTCCCCGCTCTCCCGGACGCTCGCGATCACCTGCCGGCTGACCGCGCGGACCGCGGTCCACCAGTCGTCGGGATCCTGCTCGTGCCGGTCCCCCTCACGCCTGCTCCGTAGTGGGTGGGTGGCGGTTGCGACGGTGCCGGCCGCTGTCGATCCGGGGCGGGCAGCCGTTCCCGGGTCGGCCGGCGCGTCGCCGATCGCCACCAGGGCCGCGCGGACCCCCTGGGTCCCGAGATCGATGCCCAGGTACAGGGCGTCGGGATCCGGTCGGTGCAGCACGTGCTCTCTCCTGCTGGGGTCCGGATCCCTGTCGGTGCTCCGGGCCCCGGGTCCGGGTCGGGTGTGGCCTCGGGGGCTGCCGCGGATGGGCCGGATGAGGTTACCGCGCCGGCCGCAGGTGTCGTTCCGGTCACAGCACCGTCAACGCGAGGTGTACCTGCGGTGTCGGTGCGATCGCCACGCGACACGCCCGGCGACGCGCCGACCGGGCGGAGGAATCAGTTGTCCACATGTGTCACGGCCCACACGCACCCTCTGACCTGGCTCGATACGCGCGGTCGCGAGAGATTTCCACGGGTTGTCCACCGAACCTGTGGACAGCGACCAGCGCAGACACGGATGCCTCAACACGGTGTCCACAGGGTGCCCACACCGGCTGCTGGCGGCCCGCCGGGCGGGGGCCTAGCGTCTCCCGGACGTCCGGGTCCGCCCGCCACCCGCTCGGGTCGGCAGCGGCTCCCGGGCGTTGTCGTGGCCCCGATGTACAACAGGGTGGCGTCGGTGGCGAGGCGTCACCGAGGTGTCGAGGCAGGGTGCCGAGCAGGGAGATCCCTGCGGGGGGCTGGGAGGAGGCGGTACCGGGCATGGCAGTGGTCGACGACCGTTGGCAGGATGCGCCGCCGCGGGAACCGGGGGAGAGCCGTCCGTTCGAGCGGCAGCCACCGCAGGATCTCGCGGCGGAGCAGTCGGTGCTGGGCGGCATGCTGCTGTCCAAGGACGCGATCGCGGACGTGGTCGAGACCCTGACCACCGCCGACTTCTACAAGCCGGCGCACGCCCTGGTCTTCGACACCATCCTCGGGCTCTACGCCGGCGGCGAGCCGGCCGACGTCGTGACGGTGGCCGCGGAGCTGGACCGCTCCGGGTCGCTCGGCCGGGCCGGCGGATCGGTCTACCTGCACACGCTGACCTCGGCGGTGCCGACGGCGGCCAACGCGTCGTTCTACGCCCAGATCGTTGCCGAGAAGGCAGTGTTGCGCAGGCTCGTCGAGGCCGGTACCCGGATCGTGCAGCTGGGGTACGGCGGCAACGAGGGCCAGGTCGGCGGGGGAGAGGTCGACGAGATCGTCGACCGGGCGCAGGCCGAGATCTACGAGGTGACGGAGCGGCGCACCACCGAGGACTACGTGGTCCTCGAGGAGCTGCTGCAGCCGACGATGGACGAGATCGACGCGATCGCCAGCCGCGGCGGTCAGTCCGCCGGTGTGCCCACCGGTTTCGCCGATCTCGATGCGTTGACCAACGGGTTCCACCCGGGTCAGATGATCATCGTCGCGGCCCGGCCGGGCGTCGGGAAGTCCACGCTGGCGCTGGACATCGCCCGCAACGCGTCGGTGAAGCACAAGATGGCCACCTGCATCTTCTCGCTCGAGATGTCCAAGACCGAGATCACCATGCGACTGCTGTCGGCGGAGGCGCAGATCCGGCTGGCGCACATGCGTGCGGGCACGATGAGCGAGCAGGACTGGCAGCGGATCGTCCGCCGGATGAGCGAGATCTCCGATGCACCACTGTTCATCGACGACTCGCCCAACATGACGATGATGGAGATCAGGGCGAAGGCGCGGCGGCTCAAGCAGCGCAACGACCTGAAGATGATCGTGCTCGACTACCTGCAGCTGATGACCTCGGGCAAGAAGGTAGAGTCGCGGCAGCAGGAGGTCTCCGAGTTCTCCCGGCAGATGAAGCTGCTGGCCAAGGAGCTCGAGGTGCCGGTGATCGCGATCAGTCAGCTGAACCGTGGGCCCGAGCAGCGTACCGACAAGCGGCCCATGCTCTCGGATCTCCGGGAGTCCGGCTCGCTGGAGCAGGACGCGGACATGGTCATCCTGGTCAACCGGCCCGACGCCTGGGAGTCCGACGATCCGCGGGCGGGTGAGGCCGACCTGATCATCGCCAAGCACCGGAACGGCCCCACCACCACCATCTCCGTGGCCCACCAGCTCCACTACTCCCGCTTCACCGACCTCGCGCAGCAATAGGCGAGGCAGGGCGGTGGCTCCGGTCGCAGGCTCTTACGTCCGGTGGGACCGGGCCTGACCCGGGCGACGACCTGAGCCCGGCGACAGTCTGAATCGGGCGCCAGCCTGAGCCGGGTCATGATCTGAGCGTGGCAGAGACCCGGGCGGGGTGCTCCGAGCCGGGGAGTTCCGGGCGACCATCAGGCCGGCCGGATCCTGGGCCCTCCACCCTGTGCGGGGTGCGAGAACTGCGGCCGCGCTGCGTGCGACCTGCCGGACGGCGTCGACCCGGACCTGCAGGGTGTCAGGATGCCGTCGCCGGTGGCAGGGTGCCGTCGCCGATCCTGCCGCCCGTGAGCCCGGTCACCACCGCTGCGGCGGGCATCCCGCGGACACCGGCTGTTCGCCTGCCGCTCACCCGGGGAACAGCACCGCGTTGCTTCGCCACCGGAACCTTCGGGACGGGACTTGACCTCGTCCTTACTTCCGAGGCCGGGCCCACGGACGATCGCACCTCTCGATGACCACCCCGGTCCGAGACCTGCGTTCGCTCCGTCGATCTCACCCAGCCCTCGACCACGGAGCGACCTTGCTGCCTTCCCGACGCCGACTGCCGCGACTCGCGGCCGGCTCCCTCGTCTGCGCCCTTGCCCTGGGCCTGCCCGCCGCGCTCAGCCTCCCGGCCGGAGCGGTGGCACCGGTGCCGGGTGTCGCGGCCGCACCCGCCCCCGCGGCCATCGGGGACGCGGTCTCCGGCGAGTACTTCAACCGGATCGCGACGCTGCCGGCGTACTCGAACACCTCGGTCGACACCGAGACCGTCTCCGAGATCTCGACCGTGACCACGGACGGCAGCACCTTCATCTACACCGATGCCGCCGGCGGTGGTCTCGGCTTCGTCGACATCACCACCCCCGGTGACCCGCAGCCCGCCGGCTACCTGCCGCTCGGCGACGGCAACTCGCCCACCTCGGTGTACGCCACCGACGACCACCTGCTCGCCGTCGTCGACGCCACCACCGACTTCACCGCGCCGGCCGGCTCGGTGCTGATCTACGACATCACCAACCCGGCCGACCCGGGCACCTGGACCCCGGAAGCGGTGCTCGATCTCGAGGGCCAGCCCGACTCGATCGACATCACCACCGACGGCACGGTTGCCGCCATCGCGATGGAGAACCAGCGCGACGAGGACGTCGGCGACGGCGGCCTGCCGCAGCTGCCCGCCGGCGATCTGGCGATCCTCGACCTCGCCGATCCGGACCCGGCCACCTGGACCGTCGAGCACGTCGACCTCACCGGACTCACCGGCATCGACACCCCGGAGGACCCGGAGCCGGAGTACGTCTCCATCAGCCCGGACGACAGTCTGGTCGCGGTGACGCTGCAGGAGAACAACGCCGTGGTCGTCGTCGACCTGGCGACCCGCACGGTGCGCAACCACTTCTCGGCCGGCGTGGCCACGGTCACCGACATCGACACCGTCGAGGACGGCGCCATCGACCTCACCGGGACGATCACCGACGTCCCGCGCGAGCCGGATGCGATCGGCTGGATCGGCAACGACCAGGTCGCCACCGCCAACGAGGGCGACTGGAAGGGCGGCACCCGGGGCTGGACCGTCTTCGACGCCGAGAACGGTTCCGTCACCTACGATTCCGGCAACTCGTTCGAGCACCTCGCGGTGGAACTCGGGCAGTACCCGGAGGACCGCAGCGAGAACAAGGGCACCGAGCCCGAGGGCCTGGCCTCGGCGACCTTCAACGGCACGCCCTACCTGTTCGTCGGTTCCGAGCGCGCCAACTTCGTCGCCGTCTACGACGTGACCGACCCGGCGAACCCGGTCCTCACCCAGGCACTGCCTTCCACCAAGGGACCGGAAGGGCTGCTGCCGATCCCGGGCCGCAACCTGCTCGTCGTGTCCTCCGAGGAGGACGCCGCGGACGACGGTGTCCGCGCCACCGTCCAGGTCTACGAGTTGGGCACCTCCGTCCCGGCCTTCCCGAGCATCGTCTCCGACGAGGTGAACGGGCTGCCGATCGCCTGGGGCGCTCTCGGTGCACTGACCGCAGATCCGGCCGTCCCGACCCGGCTCTATTCCGCCCCGGACGCCTACTACTCGCCGAGCCGCATCCTGACCATCGACGCCGTCCGCACCCCGGCCCGCATCACCGCGGAGCTGCCGGTGACCAAGGACGGCGCGCCGATCGGCTATGACATCGAGGGCATCTGGGCGCAGCCCGGCGGCGGGTTCTGGCTCGGCGTCGAGGGTGCCACCGGTCCGGAGAACCTGCTGGTCGAGGTCGGCACCGACGGCGTCGTCCTGCGCGAGATCACCCTGCCCTCCGGCGTTGCCGGCGCGATGGGATCCCAGGGCATCGAGGGCGTCACCGGCTACGGCACCGGCGACGACCAGGTCCTCTACTTCGCGCTGCAGCGCCACCTGTCGATCGACCCGGAGAACACCGCCCGGATCGGCCGGCTGGATGTCGCCACCGGTGAGTTCGGCTGGTTCGGCTACCCGCTGGAGTCCACCGACGTGGACGGCGACTGGATCGGCCTGTCGGAGATCGTCGCGGTGGATGCCACCACCCTGGCCGTCATCGAGCGTGACAAGCTGAACGGCCCGGCCGCCCGGCTGAAGTCCGTTGCCACCGTGGAGATCCCGGACACCTTCGCCGCCACCGGCGAGCCGCTGGCCGTCGCCGCGAAGACAGTGGCCGTGGACGTCCTGCCCCTGCTCGAGGCCGGTAACGGCTGGACGCAGGAGAAGCTCGAGGGGCTGACCGTCGGCGGTGACGGCACCGTCTACGCGATGGTCGACAACGACGGCAACGAGGACGCCAACGGGGAGAACATCTTCCTGCGCCTCGGTGCGGCCGCCGACATCTTCGTCCTCGATGCGGTCGGGACCACCACCCCCACGGCCCCGACGACCGACACCACCGCCCCCACCAGCGATTCCGGCGCCCCGACCAGCGGTACGACCGCACCTACCACCGGCACCGGTGTCACCAGCGGCACGACCACCGGCGGCACCACCACGACGACCGGTTCGACCGGTGCCGTCGCCCCGACCGGAACCACCACGACGTCGACCGGGCCCGAGCTCGCGGCCACCGGTGTGGACGGGGACGGGGTGCGGACCGGTGTGGTGCTCGGGCTGGTGATGATCGCGGCCGGTGTGGTGCTGGCCGTGCGGATCCGCCGTCCCGGTGCTGCCCGCAGGCACTGACCGACGGGGTCGACCGGTGCTGCTCGCAGGCTCTGGCTGTCGTGCCGGCCGGTGCCGCCCGCAGGCTCTGACCGACGGCCGTACGGCGCGGCCGCAGGACAGGACCGGCCGGTGATCGGCGCTGCCGAAGAGACACCGACCGGCGGTGCCTGCAGGTGCTGACCCATGGTCGGCCGGAGCGGCCCGGCCGCTGACCGATCCCGCATCACACCCGGAACCCCGGGGTGGCGAGAGCCGCCCCGGGGTTCCGCTGTGTCCGGGGCCGGGCATGATGGATCGATGACGAGCGCACCCGGCAGCCCGGACGACGAGGCCCTCACCCAGGAGATGGTCGACGACATCGGCACTCTCGTGCGGTGCGAGTCACCGTCGTCGGATCATGAGGCGCTGCACCGGTCGGCTGCGGTCGTCGTGGACCTCGCCGCCCGCATCACCGGCGCGGAGGCGGAGACGGTGGTACTGGCCGGTGTTCCGCACGTCAGGGTCCGGACGGGGACCGGTGACGGTCCGCGGGTCCTCCTGCTGGCCCACCACGACACAGTCTGGCCCATCGGCACTCTCGCCACCCTGCCGTTCGACGTCACCGACGGGGTGCTGCGCGGACCGGGCTGCTTCGACATGAAGGCCGGCGTGGTGATGGCGCTGCACGCACTCCGCGGCTGCGAGGTCCCGGTCACCCTGCTGGTCACCGGCGACGAGGAGGTGGGCTCCGGGACCTCGCGGGCGCTGATCGAGCAGGAGGCCGCCGGTTGTGCCGCTGTCCTGGTCACCGAGCCGTCCGGGGACGGTGGTGCGATCAAGATCGCCCGCAAAGGCGTCGCGAACTACCTGTTCACGGTCGAGGGTCGAGCGGCGCACGCCGGACTGGAGCCGGAGAAGGGTGTCAACGCCGGCCTGGAGATCGCCCGGATCGCCCTCGCAGCAGCGGATCTCGGCAACTCCGAGGTCGGCACCACCGTCACCCCGACCACCTCCGCGGCCGGGGAGTCGTCGAACACGGTGCCGGCCCGGGCATGGCTCCGGGTCGACGTCCGGTTCGCGGAACCGACGGAGTTCACCCGGGTCGACCAGGCGCTGCGCGCCCTGGCCCCGGCGGATCCGGCCGCGCGCATCCTCGTCGACGCCGACCCGCCCCGTCCGCCGCTCACCACCGAGATGTCCTCGGGACTGGCCGCGCTGGCGTGCGAGCTCGCGCCGGCGGCGGGAGTCCCTGTTCCGGAACTGATCTCGGTCGGTGGTGGATCCGACGGGAACTTCACCGCGGCCCTGGGCATCCCCACCCTGGACGGCCTCGGCGCGGTCGGCGGCGGCGCGCACGCCGTCACCGAGCACCTCCTGGTGTCCGAGCTCGCCGGGCGCACCCGGCTGCTGCGTGCGCTGATCGAGCGGGTGGCTGCGGACGCGGCTGCCGACTGACCTCCTGGCGACGGGCGGCGCCTGCCCCACCCCGGGGGCTCGCCGGAGGGCTCACCGGGAGGGCTCACCGCACCTTGTTCACCACGTCGGGCTCACCATGCCGGGCTCACCATGCCTGGCCGCTGCCCTGGCTCACCATGCCGGGCTCATCACGTCGGACTCACCATGCCTGGCCGCCGCCCGGACTCACCTGCCGGGCAGCTCGCCGCTGTGGGTCAGCTCCTCCACGATGAGCCGGAGCGGGGTGTTGGTCTGCTGAGAGGTCTTGACCAGCAGGGAGAATGCCTGGCCGTCGGTGAGACCGTGCCGCTCCATCAGGATGCCCTTGGCCTGCCCGATGAGGTCGCGGGTGTCGATGGCGGCGCGCAGCTGCTCACGCTCCTGTGCCTGGTCCAGTGCCACCGCCGCATGCGCCGCATAGGCACGTGCCGCCACCACCTCGTCCGGCGGGAAGGCGTCGGGCTTGGTGCTGTAGAGACTCAGCGCACCGAGCGCCTTGTCCTGCACGTACAACCGGATGCTCAGGACCGTGGAGATGCCCTGCGCCCGGGCCGCCTCCGCGTATCCGGGCCACCGGCCGTCGCCGTCGAGATCGGTGACCAGCACCAGTGGTTCGTCCCAGAGTGCGGTCAGGCAGGGGCCGGCCTTCTCCCGCTCCTGGACCTCGTTGAGCAGGGCCGGCACCGGGCTCGTCGGCCCGAGGGTGTGCACCGAATGGTCCCGCCCGACCACGGTGATCGCGGCCGCGCCGGCGTCCGGCAGCAGCTGCAGGGCGGATGCGGTGATGGAGGCGGCCGTCGACTCCGGGTCGGAGTGCGTGGTCTGGATGTCGCGGGCGGTCTCCGCCATCGCCAGGGTCCAGGCGGGCGCGTCGACCGAGGGACCGTCGGGTTCGCCGACGATCTCCGGGTTGGCCACGTCTGTCCTCTCGATCCGGTGACGCGGAGTGCGTCCCCCGGTCGGAACTCTACCGATCCGGGCCCGCCCGACGCGAGACCGATCGGATCGGTGGGGTTTGGGGCGACGCGGGACCGGGTACCAGAGCGTCCCCCGTACCAGGGGTGAACGGCAGGAGGACCCGATGCCGAGGAAGGACCCTGGCCCCAGCGTCAAGGACAAGGGGCTGTACGAAACTTTGCGCGACGAGGGGAACAGCAAGGAGAAGTCGGCCCGCATCGCCAATGCCGCCGCGGCGTCGTCGCGTCGGGCTGTCGGGAAGCGCGGCGGCTCGTCGCCGTCCTACCAGGAGTGGACGGTGGCAGAGCTGCGCAAGCGTGCCGCCGAGCTCGGGATACAGGGCCGGTCGTCGATGAAGAAGGCCCAACTCGTGGATGCCCTCCGCAACCACTAGGGCCCGGACAGCCGGCGTCGCGAGATCCTCCGCCGGACCGGAGCGAAGCCTGATTCCCGGCCGAATGTCCGCCTTTCCGACAACCCCTCAGGACGTCGACCGCGACGACCCGGGATCGGGAGTCATGCCGGGGTCGTCGGCGTGACCGGTACCCAGCGGGCCGCGGCCTCGTCGGCACCGACCGGCGGGACGTCGGGAAGTGCCGACGGGGACGTGGTCATCAGGCCGTCCAGCACCATCACCAGATAGCGACGGCGCAGCGCCGCCGACCGTTCGGCGCCCCCCAACCGGACGGACGAGAACATCTCGAAGAGGTGCGTGAGGTCGCGGACGTCGACATCCGGTCGCAGTGCGCCGGCATCGATCATCCGGCGGACCAGTGCGGTGTAGAGCGGACCGGTCTCGGTGGCCAGACGAAGGTTCTCCGCCGACGGGGTGAACCTTCCGGCCAGCCGGCTGGTGAGCGCGTGGGTGTCGGCATCGACGACACCACGGGCGAAGTCGCGGAACACGTCGGCGGCGGTGGTGGGGCTGCGGTCGAGGCCGGCGAGGGCGTCGAGAACCAGTTGGAGGTAACGCTCCTGGCCGATCCGGCAGAGCGTCTGCAGCAGGACGTCCTTGCCGGGGTACCGCCGGTACAGGGCACTGATGCCGACCCCGGCCCGCTCCGCGACCGCTGCGACGGGAGCGGCCGGATCGGCGACGAACACCTCGCGGGCCGCCGCCAGGATGCCTTCGTCGTTGCGCCGCGCCTGCGCCCGGCGGCCGCTCAGCGGCAGGTCCTTCTCCATCACGGCACTCTAGCGGAACAAAGTATTCCGCTCCGCCCACAGCCGTGCTAGCTTGGAACGGAAGGAAGCATTCCGTTCCAAATCTGCGACCACCGGCAGGCGGTCGCTCGACGAGATGGAGGAGAGTGATGGACAGCGAGCTGCAGGAGTTCCGCATCGACATCGACCCGGCGGCCGTCGCCGACCTGCGCCGGCGACTGGTGGCCACCCGCTGGCCGGAGCCGTTGCCGGGCCGGCCCTGGGACCGGGGCGTGCCCGTCGCGTATCTGAAGGAGCTCGCCGGTCACTGGGCCGACCGGTTCGACGTCCGGGCGGCGATGGACGAGATCAATGCCCATCCGCAGTTCCTCGCCACGATCGACGGCCAGCGGATCCATTTCCTGCACGTGCGGTCGTCGCGCCCGGACGCGACCCCGCTGCTGCTGCTGCACGGCTGGCCCGGATCGGTGGCCGAGTTCCTGGACGTGATCGGGCCACTGACCGATCCGGCGGGCCACGGGGCGCCGGACGCGCCGGCCTTCCACCTGGTCGTCCCGTCGTTGCCCGGCTTCGGGTTCTCCGGGCCGGTGACCGAGCCCGGCTGGACGTCGGCCCGCACCGCAGCGGCCCTTGCGGTCCTGATGGAACGTCTCGGCTACCGGCGGTACGGCGTGCAGGGCGGCGACATGGGAGCCGGCATCGCACCCGAGATCGCCCGCGCCGATGCCGATCACGTCATCGGCATCCACGTGAATGCGGCCACCATGGGGTTCATCCCCTGGGGCGACATCTCCGACGAGGAGCGCGCCGGGCTCACCGATGTCGAACAGGAGCGGGTCGACCGGCTGGGGCACTACATGGCCGAGATGGCCGGCTACATGCAGCTGCAGAGCACCCGGCCGGAAACGCTCGGGTTCGGTCTGACCGACTCGCCGGCCGGGCAACTCGCCTGGATCGTCGAGAAGTTCCGTGAGTGGACCGACGAGCGGCACGAACTCCCCGAGGACGCGGTCGGGCGGGACCGTTTGCTGCTCGACGTCTCGGTCTACTGGTTCACCGGGACCGCGGCATCATCGGCGAACGCCTACTACGAGGACGCGCACGCCTGGTCCGCGCCGAGCCGCTCCGAGATCCCGGTAGGAGTGGCCGCTTTCGGTCAGGACGTGGCGATCCGCCGATGGTCGGAGGGCACGAACAACATCGTGCACTGGACCGACGTCCCCACCGGCGGTCACTTCGCCGCGATGGAGACGCCCGGTCTGCTGGTGGCCGACGTCCGGACGTTCTTCGCCGGGTTGTGACCCGCCGTCGCCGGGTGCGCCTGCAGGTGCACCCGGCGGGTGAGAGGTGGTGCAGCTCCGGCGTTCCCCGTGCCGGGTGGAGCGACGCCGGGCGGGCCGGTTCGGCGGGCAGGAGGTGGTGGAGCTTCGTGGGCCTCTGCGGTGGGTGGGGGTCAGGCACCCCATCCGGCCTGGGTGCCGCCGACACGCTCGGCGTTGATCTTCTCCTGGTAACCGGACGCGCGGTAGGCGGCGATCGGGTCGCGGGGGAGCCCGGCGGCCTCGCGGCGGTCGGCCAGCGCCTCCCGGACATCGGTGTTGTAGGCGTCCATCAGCACGCCGTTGGCGCCGAGTACGTCACCGCGCTCCTGGGCGGCACGGAGCTCCGACCGGTCCACCAGCAGCGCCTTCGCCAGCGCCTCCTGGACGTTGAGCACGGAGCGGATCTGTCCCTGGATCTTCGGCTCGATGTTGTGGCATTGGTCGAGCATGAAGTTGACCCCGGACGCCGGCTTCTGCGCGTCCTGGACGACGATCTCGAACAGGATCCGGAACAGCTGGAACGGATCCGCGGCACCCACGATCAGGTCGTCGTCGGCGTAGAACCGGGAGTTGAAATCGAAGGCACCGAGCCGGTTCTGGCGGAGCAACTGGGCGACGATGAACTCGATGTTGGTGCCCGGCGCGTGGTGTCCGGTGTCCAGGACCACCTGCGCCTGCGGCCCGAGCGCGAGGCAGTGCAGCAGCGAGGTGCCCCAGTCCGGGATGTCCATCGTGTAGAACGCCGGCTCGAAGAATTTGTACTCGATCAGCAGCCGGTGCTCGGCGTCCAGCTGGGCGTAGATCTGCTGCAGCGAGTCGGCCAGCCGGTCCTGGCGGCCACGGATCGAGTCCTGGCCGGGGTAGTTCAGCCCGTCCGGCAACCACAGCTTCAGATCGGTGCTGCCGGTGGACCGCATGACGTCGATGCACTGCACGTGGTGTGCGATCGCCTTGTCCCGCACCCGCTTCTCCGGGTGGGTCAGCGAACCGAGCATGTAGTCGTCGTCCTGGAACAGGTTCGAGTTGATCGCGCCGAGCTGCAGACCGAGGTCGGCGGCGTACGCCGACAGCTTGGCGAAGTCGTCGACCAGGTCCCACGGGATGTGCAGCGACACCCGCGGCGCGGCACCGGTCAGCGCGTTGACCTGGGCGGCGTCGGCGAGCTTCTCGAACGGGTCGCGCGGGACGCCGGGCTGGGCGAACACCTTGAACCGGGTGCCGGAGTTGCCGTAGGCCCAGCTCGGCACCTCGATGGTGAAGGTGTCCAGGTCGGCGAGGGCCGCGGGATCGATACTCATCGGTGAGTTCTCCTGTGTCGGGCTGGGGCGTCACGGTGCATTGAAGCGCTTCAATCTCTGTTTGCAAGAGTAGGGGCAGGTGGGATCGGGGGCAAGTGGAACCGTCGCGGGAGTGGCGCCGCGCAGTCGGAGTGCAGGGTGGCGGTCGGGCGGCACGGCTGCCTGATCACGGTCCGGTCCGAGCGGGCCGGCAGGCCGCAGTCCGGTACTGGTAGGCCGGCAGGCCGGCACGGGCGGGTCACCTACCTGCTTCCCAACCACGGGACGGGCGCGGCTGTCCTGGGCGGTCGCGAGGGCGGAAGGATCGCTGCTCGGGCACAACGGGCTTGGGAGACGGTGCGGCCGGGGACGTACGGTCCGCCGGACCGCCGCCGGGTGGCTGGTGAGCCGTTCTGGCACGACGGCCTGGGGAACGAACCGCCGGGGACGTACGGTGGGCCGGACCGCCACCGGGCGGCAGGTGCGGGGCGCGCATCGACAAACTGCGAGGCGGGAGGCGGTGCGGATGTCCGCGGGGAACACCCTGCCGAGCATCGCGGATGTGGCCGCCCTGGCCGGGGTGTCCACCGGAACGGTGTCCAACGTGCTGAACCGCCCGCACGTGGTCGCGGCACCGACCCGCGAGCGGGTGGACGCCGCGATCGCCAGTCTCGGGTTCGTCCGGAACGAGTCGGCCCGGGTGCTCGGCAGTGGATCGAGTCGGGCGCTGGGCTTTGTCGCGATGGATGTCGGCAACCCCTTCTTCACCGACATCGCCCGCGCTGTCCAGGATGTCGCCGAGGCGTCCGGACTGGTCGTGCTGCTGGCCGACAGCCGCGAGTCGGTCGAGCAGGAGCGGGCGAACGTCGAGCTGTTCGCCCAGCAGCGGGTGCGCGGCGTGGTCATCACGCCGGCCGGCGACGTCACCGGTGCGCTGGAGATGTTGGCGCGCACCGGGATCCCGGCGGTGCTGGTCGATCCCGCTGCCGGCGGCGCCGACCACTGCAGCGTCGCCACCGACGACCTGACCGGCGGGCGCCTCGCCGTCCGGCACCTGCTGGATCTCGGCCATCGCAGGGTCGCCTTCGTCGGCGGGCCGGCCCGGTTGCACCAGGTGGCCGACCGCTTCCGCGGTGCCGCCGAGGAGGTCGCCGACACGGCCGGGGCCGTGCTGCAGCGGTGGGACACCGACCACCTGACGATCGCCGCGGGGCGCCGGGCAGGTGCCGATCTGCTCGCCAAGCCGATCGCCGACCGGCCGACCGGCATCTTCGCCGCCAACGACCTGTTGGCCCTGGGCATCCTGCACGAGTTGCTCGCCGCCGGCTGCGCCGTCCCCGGCGATGTCGCCGTGATCGGTTACGACGACATCGATCTCGCTGCAACCGGCCTGCTGCCACTGTCCACCGTGCGGCAACCGCGTGCGGAGATGGGGCGGCAGGCGGCCGGCCTGCTGCTGGAGGAGATCGGCGGCGATCCGCGGCACCGGCACCGGCAACTGCTGTTCACCCCGGAGGTCATCGTCCGGGCCTCGACAACGGGAACGCCGGCGACCGCCACAATGGCACCAGGTGGGGTGACGGTCGCCGGTCCACCGGGCGCATCCGGCCCGGTGGCGGGAGCAGGCCGATGACGACAACGGTTGCGGCGGCTGCAGGGCCGGGCACCGCGGTAGGTCCGCAGACCGGGAGGGCGGGCCGATGACCACTGCCCGGCTGATCTCCGCGGCAAGCATCCTGGTGGACCAGCGGATGCGGGTGCCGCGACCGCCGGAGCGCGGCGGCGACGTGCTGGCGGGAGCGGTCGACCTGCGGGTCGCCGGCGGGTTCAACCTGATGGTCGCCGCCGTTCGGCAGGGCGTGGACGTGGTGCACGCCGGGACCGCCGGGACCGGGCCGTACGGTGATCTGGTGCGGAACACCCTCCGGCGCAACGGCATCGACGCCCCGTTGCTTCCGGACCCGCGCGGGGACACCGGGATCTGCGTGATCCTGGTGGACGACGGTGCGGAGAAGACGATGGTCACCGCGCCGGGGGTGGAGGCGCAGCTGCCGCGGCACCGGCTCGACGGGATCCCGCTGCGGACCGGTGATCTCGTCGCGATCTCCGGATACGACCTGGTGTACCCGGAGATGGCGCCGGTACTGGCCGGCTGGGTCGGCGACCTGCCGGACGGGATCGGCGTGGTGTTCGATCCGGGGCCGTTGTTGGACGAGATCAATTCCGACCACCTGGATGTCGTGCTGCAGAAGACCGAGGTGCTGTCGCTGACCGTCCGCGAGGCGGGAGTGCTCGCCGGGGCGGAGGTGGGCATGGACGCTGCGGGTCTTCGGACGCTCCGCCGGTCCCGTGGACTCGCCGGCCGCACGCTGCTGGTGATCCGCGACGGGGAGCGCGGCTGCGCGGCCGGGACCGCCGGTGAACAGTACGTCGTCGCGCCGCCCCGGGTCGGTGCGGTCGACGCCACAGGCGCCGGCGACGTCTTCACCGGGGTGCTGGCCGCGGGTCTGCTGCAGGGACGGTCGGTGGGGGAGGCGGTCGCCCGCGCGTGCGCGGCCGGTGCGTTCGCGGTGACCGGGTACGGCGGGGATGCGGCCCCGACACCGGCCGAGATCGACGAGCTGTCGGCCGGGGTCAGGATCAGCTGAACGCGCGCAGCACCGCGGTCGACAGCTCGGGCCACGCCTGGGCCGCCCACGGGCCGAACGGAGTGTCGCACAGCCCGATGCAGGCCAGTCGCGCGTCCGGATCGACCCACACGAAGCTGCCCGACTGGCCGAAGTGGCCGAAGGTGCGCGGGCTGTTGTCCGGACTGGTCCAGTGCGGCGACTTGTCCGCGCGGATCTCGCAGCCCAGTCCCCAGTCGTTGTGCACCTGCCGGCCGAACCCTGGCAGCACGCCGGACAGACCGGGGAACACCAGAGTGGTTGCCGGTCCGACGATCTCGGGGCCGAGTACCCGCGGTGCCAGCAGCTCCCAGGCAAGTACGACCAGGTCCTCCAGCGGCCCGGCGCCGTCCCGTGCCGGTGATCCGTCGAGCACTGTGCCGGTCATCCCGAGCCGGTCCAGCACCCGACCGGTGAGTTCGTCCCGGAACGGGCCGCCCGCCGCGTCCGCGAGATGGTCGGCCAGTACCTCGTACCCGGTGTTCGAGTAGATCCGCCGGCTGCCCGGCGCCGCCGCGGGCTCCGGGCCGTCGAAGGGCAGGCCGGAGGCGTGGCCGAGCAGGTGTCTGACGGTGGAACCCACTGGGCCCGCGGGGGAGTCGAGCTCGACGGTGCCGTCGGCGCACGCGTCGAGCACGGTCAGCGCGGTGAGGATCTTGGTCACCGACGCCCAGGGGTACACCTGACCGTCGGCGCCGGTGGCAGCCCGGTCCAGCACGCCGTCCACACCGAGCACAGCGACCGCCGCCGACCCCACCGGCCATCGGGCGATCTCCGCCCGCAGATCCAGAACCGTCACCCCCGCAGACTGCCACAGGCTGCCACACTGGCGGCATGGAGTCCTCTGACAACGTGACGGTGATCGGCAGCGGGTCGGCGGCGGCCGCGGTGGACCGGGTGGTGGTCAACTTGTCCGTGACCGAGCGGGGGCGGGACGCCGGCACGGCCTTCGAGGCCGCTGCGCACACCGCGACGCGGGCGCTGGCGGTGCTGGCAGACGACGGCGCCGACGCCCGGTCCGTCCGCACCTCCGACCTGACCCTCGGGCCGCAGGTCGACTACCGCGACGGGCGCGAGGTGGTGCTCGGCTACCAGGCGACGCAGCGGCTCGTGCTGCAGCTCAACGGTTTGAGCCGGCTCAGCCGGATGCTCACCGACCTCGCCACGCAGGTCGGCAACGGTGTGCGGATCGACGGGATGCAACTGGTGCCCTCGGATCCGGCGGCCGCACTGGCCGAGGCGCGGGATGCCGCGATGGCCGATGCCAGGACGAAGGCGGAGCACTACGCGCGGCTGGCCGGGCGGGAGTTGGGCCGGGTGCGGTCGGTCAGCGAGTCGGTACAGCGTGGGCAGGCCCCGGTGGCGATGGGCCTGGGGTTCAAGCGGGAGGCGATGGCGATGCCGATCGCGACCGGCGACGCAGCGATCACCGCGACGGTCGAGGTCGTCTGGGAACTGCTGGGCTGAGCGGGGTCGGATGGCGCGACCGCCGCGGTCGTCGTGGTGATCTGTCTGTCGCCGGGGCGAGCTCGTCCGTGCACGAAGTCTCGGTCCTGATGTCACGCCCTGCCACGGGGCGGGCGAGATCTGGGCGCTGCCGTTGGTCGAGCGAGTGTCGTTCGCCGCAGTACGGTGCCCGACCGACCGACCGGCAGCGGCAACGCGGCGACCGCTCTCCCTGGGCGCCACGCCCTCGTTCGCGCAGCTTTCCAGCTGCTGCTGACTTCTGTGCGCGAGAGTCTTCTGCGGGAGAGGGCGACGGAACCGGCGAGGTACCGCGCTGACTCACGCAGCCAAGGGTGAGACCCCGAGATCACTGCAAGTGAGCGGCGCGATACAGCGTGACCCACTGACAATCGCGGCAACCCGGGATCATTGCGCCGATCCGGCGCCGTACATCCGGCCCGGACAGATCACCGCAGCGGTGTCGAGGGCTTCCACCTGGCCGCAGGCCTCCGCCGATCCGTGGCGATGCGGTCCCGTCAGGTCAGCTCTACCTTGATCTCACCTTTCACTACCTGTCCACAGCGTTGGGTCCCGGATCGACGAGTTCCGCTTGCTCGCAACGATATTCGTGAGGCAACATTGTCACGTGTGACTGGTGGGACAGAAGCGGCGAGTTCCTCCATGCCACAACGTCTCCAGATCCGGCCGGGCGGACTGCTCTCGACATCGAGTTATCCACAATCCGTCTCGCCGGAGTCCGACTGTCGGTGGCTGGCGGTAGCGTGCAAGGCATGGAAGAGATCGTGCGTTCAAGTGCCGAGACCGGCCTGACTGTCGCATGTCTCGCCCATCTCTCGAACAACACAGTTGCCGCATCGATCCCGGACGGCGACAGTGACTGATCCGCACTCCGACCAGATACCCGAAGAAGACGGGTCCGTCCCGCGCGAACTGGATGCGGACGTTCAACCGGACGCACAGTCGGAGCCGGGCTTTGTCGGGTACGTCCTGAACGCGGACGCGGAACCCAGGTCGGTGCCGGATGCTGACGGTTCGGTGCCGTACGACCTGGACGAGGTGCTGGCGCTGGTCGAGGCGGCGACCGATGCCTACACCCGTCTCGGTACCGCGGCGTGGTGGAAACTGGCGCCGGACGGGTTGGACGAGATCTCCCGACGGCTGGAACACACCACCCGGCTGGCCTGGGCGGCGCAGGTCGCCCTGGCCGGCGAGTACGAACAACAATCCGTGGCCTCCGCGCGCGGTGCGACCTCGACCGCCACGATGCTCACCGCCCTGCTCCGCATCAGCCCCGGCGAAGCCCGCCTCCGCGTCCGCACAGCGGCGGCCACCCACCCCCAGTACACCTCGACCGGCACCGAGATCGACCCGCAACTCCCCGCCCTGGGCGCCGCGATCACCGCCGGCGACATCGGCGGCGAGCATGCCCGGATCATCGGCGACGCGCTACGCCACCTCCCCGAACCGATCACCCCGGACCAGCGCCAAGGCCTCGAGCAGGCGCTGGTGGAGCATGCCCGCACCGACGACCCCGCCCGGCTCAACCGCACCGCACAACACCTCGCACACCTGCTGGAACAGGAA
>NZ_WLYK01000021.1 GCF_009707545.1 Nakamurella alba
GTGTGATCCATCTGCTGCCGGGCAGTTTTCGCTATGTCCCGCGGCAGAACTGGGACGCGTTGGCCAAGGACCTCAAATCGATCTACACCGCGTCGACCGAGCCCGCCGCCAAGGCCAGGTTCGAGGAGTTCGATCAGCAGTGGGGCGCCCGCTACCCGGCGGTGATCAGGCTCTGGAAGTCGGCGTGGCCGGAGTTCGTACCGCTCCTGGACTACGACGTGCAGATCCGCCGGATCATCTCCTGCCACCAACCCGATCGAGTCGCTGAACGCCCGCTACCGGCGCGCTGTGCGCGCCCGGGGGCACACTTCCCGAACGAGCAGGCAGCTCCAAGGCGCCTCTACCCGGTCACCAGATCACTGAACCCGACCGGCAAGGGAAGAGCGATGGGTGACGCCGGTGGAAACCGGCGTTGAACGCCTCCGCGCGATCACCTTCGAAGGCCGGATCCAACCGGCCATCACCAACTGAGAACACATGATCATTTACACCCAAGATCTGACACCCAACTTAGACCCTGCGGATTGGTGAGGGCTCGGCGATCAAGAAGCTGATGATTAGCTCGTCGCCGTCCGGGGCGATGCTGTGCGAGACAACCGTCCAGTCCTGGTTGAGGTACTCATTCAACGCTTGTGGGGACAGGTCGCGGAGCAACTTCTCTAAGTCGAGCACATCGGGCAGGTCGTTGCTGTGGGCGCGCCAGTTGACGACGACGTGCTTGCGCATGATGGCTCCTAAACGATTCGCCCCGCGGGCTGCTGGCCGGTCCCGGCCGAGTGACGAGTGACGGCTCACGCATGACCCTGATCGAGTGCTCGATCGTATTGAGCCTCCCACCTGGGACGCAGACCGGAGTGCCGCCCGACCAGGTCCGCTGGACGCCCCGCCGCGGGATCGGGGATCGTGGTGCGCCGGACCTTCCCGCGACACACGCCGACCAGCCCGTCGGCGCGCATCAGCCGCTCCACGGTGCACCGCGCCACCGCGACACCCTCCCGATTGAGTTGCAGCCACACCTTGCGTGCCCCGTAGGTGCCGGCGTTGTTGTCCCGGTGGACGCGGCGGACCTGCTCCAACATGGCCGCGTCACGCACCGCGGCCGACCGTTGACCGACCGGCCTGACGGCATGCTCGTAGAACGTGGACGGGGCGATCCGCAGACCCAGATACTCGGTCAGGACTGCGCACATCGGCTCGACTCCCCACCGCAGACCGCCGGGCTCCCAGCGGTCTGCGTGGCTGCGCATGAACTCCGCGATCAGCGGGAGGGCCGGTCGAGCTCGGCCGCGAAGAAAGCCGACGCGACCTTCACAATAGCGTTGGCGCGCCCCCGTTCTGCGTTCTCGCGACGCAACTGGCGCACCTCCCCCGACTCCTGCGACGACACCCCGGCCCGCGCTCCCGCGTCGACCTCGACCCGCCGCACCCACTTACGGACCGTCTCGGCCGTGCCGACCCCGAGCAACTCCGCGACCCGACCCATCGCCGCCCACTCCGACCCTGCTCGACCGCGATCACCGCAACCATCCGCACCGCCCGCGCCCTCACTCCGGCGGATACCGCCTCCTTGAACCTCCCGGCATGACTCCAAGCCTCCCAAGCTCCAAAGCCTCCGGACTGCCGGGGGGATCGACATGGATCTGCTGCTGTAAGTTGCGCATGGCGAGGGTGCATCTTGGGTCCAGAAGCCGTCCCGTCCGGGCACCTCGATGATGGGGTCAACTTTCATGTCTGCAGACCAGGGCGACCGGAAGATCACCGGCGGATATCAGCCCGACGATGACAGATGGGCGCGCTATCTGCAGGACCTTGTTGAGTTCGTCGCCGGGCAGCAGCGTTGGCCACGCCCGACAGGAGGAGCCACGACCGAAGAGCGGCGTCTTGGACAATGGCTCAGCACTCAGCGGCGGGAATTGGGCATTGGTGCGCTCTCCCGGCAGCGCAAGTTGGAGCTCGATCGTCAATTACCAGGTTGGCACTAGCGATCGTATCCTGTCGAACGGCTTCGTCCGCCGGATAGGCTGACGGGTCTTCAAGATGCCGTAATCTTTATCGGTTCGCGACGCTTAGCCCGGATCTTTCGTGACTCGTTGAGCTCGGCCTGATCGGGTCGGTTGGTGTCGATTTTCCTCCTTCGGTCGGTGTTGGCGCGGATCTGGTCGTAGTAGGCGCGGACCTGGGTGTCGTTCAGGATGGCGCACGATGCCTGCAGGTGTAACGCGTCCAGCAGCCGGTCGTTGTGGACGTAGCGGGCGCTGACGACCCGCATCTTGCCTGATTGCCGGGTGATCGGACTTGTCCCGGCGTAGTTCTTGCGTGCTTTGGCGCTGGTGTAGCGGCCGTCGGCGTCTCCGAACTCGGCGAGCACCCGGGACCCCAGAACGACACCGAGACCAGGTTGGCTCAGGACGATCTCAGCGTCCGGGTGCCGGCCAAAATGTGCTGCCACCACCTCCTGCAGGGTCGCGATCTCGGTGTTGAGCGTGGTCAGGACAGCGACCAGCGACCGGACTGTGGCCGCGTAGGCCTCGGCGACCACATCCGGTTGGCCGAGCTGCTCCGTGCGCAGCGCCTGTCGGATCGTGGCCGTCTTGTCCTCGATGTCGCCGCATCCCTTCAAGGCCGCGGAGATCTGTCGTGCGCTGAGCGCAGCCGCGGCGGCCGGGGTCGCCGCTTTGCCCAGCAGGAGCAGAACCCGCGGGTTCGCCAGTCCCAGGGACGTGTAGGCCGCGAGGGCTGCCGGGAAGTACTCCCGTAAGGCCGACCGCAACCGCAGCATGTGCCGGGTCCGTTCCCAGATGAGCGTCTGGTGCGTTCTGGACACCACCTTCACGGCCTCGGCGATGTGGGAATCGGCGGCAACCAGCCGCAACTGGTGCCGGCGGGTCCGGAGCATGTCGGCCAGCGAACCGGCATCACCTTTGTCGCTCTTTGCTCCGGAGCTGCCCAGGATCTCACGGTGACGTGCGGCCTGTTTCGGATCGACCGCGTACACGCTGTAGCCGGCCGCGATCAGGGCCCGTACCCAGGGGCCGCGATCAGTTTCGATGCACACCAACACATCTGACGGTGTTGCCTCGTCATCGACGAACCGGCCGACGAGTTCACCGAACCCGGCGATACCTGTGATGCCCTCCGGTAATCGCGCCCGTCTCAGTGTCCGCCCTTGCTCGTCCTGGACCTCGACGTCATGGTGATCCTCAGCCCAGTCATCGCCGATGAACAGCACCTTTCGAACCTCCTCGCACCTCGACCCGATGGACAACGAGGTAGCCGGAGAAGAGCTGCTCGCGACCTAATGGACAAGTGCTCACGCCATCGGCGGGCACGACATCCCATCAGCGATCACAGCACTTCAAGTGCACCGGCAGGGGCACGATCTGACCCAAGGGCTCCCTGTCCCAGGCGGGGGGAGTGCTCACCTGCCGGCGGCTACCAACCACCAAGTCTGCCGAGTCCGGCAAGACCTGGCAGACCCATTAGGTGGGTACCAGGTGGTCGCGGACGTGCGTGATGAGGTGCCCCCAGGGTGCGGTGACCGGGATACGCAGGCGGGCGCGTCGGGCGTGCCGGATGATCCGGCCCGCGATGGAGAACAGGCGTAGCCGCAGCCGTTTCGGCTCCCACGTGGCGGCTTCGGTGCCGGCCAGGGCGGTCAGTTGCAGCCACGCGGTCAGGTCCAAAGCGAGCGTGACGATGGCCAGCCAGATCCGGTTCTGGTCGAACCCGTGCAGCGGGAGGTTGCGCAGTCCGGTGTCTTTGGCGTTGCGGATGCGGTCCTCGCAGCGGGCCCGCCGCCGGTGACACAGCTCGAGCGCGGCCAGCTGTGGGGTTGACCCGTTGCGGTTGACATCGGGTTAAGCGGCTTTCGCCGCCTGGCTGTGCTGCTCGAAGGTGACCGGGTTGGTCATGCCCAGAGCGCTGTGTCGACGTCGACGGTTGTAGACGTCCTCGATCCAGTGGGTCACTTCCCGGGTCGCGGCCGCCCGGGTGGTGAACCGGTGTCGCCGGTAGAACTCGGTCTTGAGCGTGGACCAGAACGACTCCTGCTGGGCGTTGTCCCAGCACACCCCGGTCCGCCCGACCGACTGCCGCACCCCGAGCTCACCGGCCACGACAGCCAACTGCGCCGAGGTGTACTGGCAGCCCCGGTCGGCGTGGAAGATCACCCCGGAACAATCCGTGTCCCGGAATGCGACCGCGCGCCGCAAAGCCATTTCCACCATATCAATGTGCAACGAATCAGAAAACGCGTAGCCGATGACCCGTCGGGAATGCCCGTCCCGCACCGCACACAAATACAACCAGCCCTCGCCGGTGGCCAGATAGACATCCCACGTGAGTCAGGGTCAAGCAGCGGCGAGCTGCGGGGTCGGGTCGGTGGTGTTCCAGGCGGTGGCGTCGTCCCATGTCCGGTCGTTGTGCAGACACCACCAGAGCTTGCCGATCATCTTGTTGGCCAGGTTGCGCAGGGCGGCGTTGTGGGTGTCGCCGATCGCCCGGCGTCGGTCGTAGTGGGCGCGGGCACCCGTGGATCTGGTCGGTGCGGCGAACGCCCACCAGTGGCAGGCGTCGGCGAGTCTCTTGTCGCGGATCTTTCGGGCTTTGACGTAGCTGGATCTCCCGGATGCGCGGGTCACCGGTGCGGTGCCGGCATAGCTTCGTAGCCCCGCGGCGGTAGGGAACCTGTCCGGGTCGTCGCCGATCTCGCCGAGCACCCGGGCGCCCAGGACGGGGCCGAGCCCGGGGACGGATGTCAGGATGTGTGCTTGCGGATGTGCTTGGAACTGTTCGTCCATGGCGGTTCTCAGGTCATCGACCGCGTTGAGCATGGTCCGGACGATGCCGATCAGGGTGGCCACAGCGACCCCCAACCAGGCCTCCACCTGCTGTGGTTGCGCCAGTGCCGGGGCCTGGAATGCTGACCTGATCTTGTCGGCCAGCCCGGGGTCGTTGCGGCGACCGGCCCGGTGCAGGAGCATGACGATGCGTTTGACGGTCAGGGTGCGCGCCCGGGTGGGAGTCGGTGCGGCGCCGAGGACTTCAAGTGCTGCCTTGTGGTTCAGGTTCGGGAATGCTCGCAGCGCTTGAGGATAGAACTCCAACAGCAGAGACCGCAGCCGGCTTGTTGTCTGCATGAGCGCCCAGATCGCCTCCTGGTGCTGGCGGGCCAGTGCCTTGACCGCCCGGCCGTCGTTGCTGACCGCAGGCAGCGGTCGGTGCTGGTGGCGATCAGTCCTGATGATGTCGGCCAGCAGCGCCGCGTCCCCGGCGTCGGACTTCTTGCCTGACTGATGGAACCGCTCCCGGTAGCGTGCTGCTGCCCTGGGATTGATCGGGTAGACGGTGAAGCCGGCCCCGGCGAGCGCAACGACGATCAGGTTCTTGTCCGTCTCGATCGCCACCGGAGTCGCCTCCGGGCTGCCGCCGTGCTCGGCGATGACCGCCAGCACCTCCTGGAACCCGGCGGCACCGGTGTCGATGCGCCGCCTCGCGATGACCTTGCCCATCTCGTCGAGCAGCGCGACGTCGTGATGTCCTTCGGCCCAATCGATACCGCATGTGATCGTCACTGCAGGTGCCTCCGATTCCTCGATCCGGACTGTTCACGCCGAGCGTGCAGACCGAGTGCGGCGACCTAATGGACAGCGCTCAAAGGCGCGGCATCTCACAAGCCGATCGCTCGATCCGACTGACCGGCAGGGCCACCGTCTACCTTGCAAGATCTCAACACGCGGGTCCCGTGAATCTGATGGAGTGGACACCTGCCAGCAGCTCGACGAGCACAGCGTGGCGGACCAGTGAAATCTCAGTGGACACCTGCCAGCCGTGTCGTCAACCCGATCCGCGACCGAGCCGACCCGCCCATTAAGTGAAGTCGGTGACCCACAACTGGTCCGGCGCGGTCGCCGTGAAGTCACGTCCGACCAGGTCAGGCGCCCTGGACGCCGCCGGATCCGGCACCGTGGTGAAAACCTTCTTCCCGCGCCGCACCCCTTCAAGGCCCAACGCGGTCATCGCCCGATCGACCGACCCGGGCGTCACCATGTGACCCTGTCTGCGCAGGTAGGCGGTCATCCTGCGGCGACCGTAGAGCCCTTCCGGGGTGCGTTTGCGCCGGCCGTGACGATCCAGGGTGAACGCCACCGACCGGACCGCGTCCAGCACGGCGGCGTCGGTGACCGTGCGGGCCGACAGGCCCCTGGAACCGGCCTTGAGTGCCCGGTAGGTCCGCGCAGCGATCCGGCAGCCCTGTTCGGTCAGGACTGCGCAGACCAACTCGACTGCGCGGCCTTCGCCTCTCATCGCGTCGATGAACCCGATGATCAGCGGTTGCGAGGGTCGAGTTCCCCCGCGAAGAAAACCGTTGCCGCACGCAGGATCTCAACCTTCTCCTGCAACATGCGGTTCTCCGCGTGGAGCCTTCTGATCTCGGCATGCTCCGGGGTGGTCACCCCCGGCCGCTCACCGCCATCAACCCGCGCCTGCGTCAACCAACGACGCACCGACTCCTGCGACACCCCGAGCTGCTTGGCCACCGCGACCACCGCCGCAGTCTCCGTCGGGTACTGCCCCCGGTGCTCCGCCACCAACCGGACCGCGCGGGCACGCAACTCCGGATCGATCCTCTTCGGCATGCAGGTCATCCTTCCAACTCAGAAGGACGCGGTACAGAACCTCAGGCGGTTCAGACTGCAATATACCCGCCGGCGCCGCGTGGCGACGGCCACCGCCGTCTGCTGACGTAGCGGACCTGATCACGGTCACGCTCGATGCGCATGCCTGCCCAGAAGTACGGCAACCCGAACGCCACCCTGGCGGCAACTGTCGCCGCCAACCGCGAACAATCCAGCGCCACTGCACCGCATTCGGTGCAGTAGCGGTCAAGGTCCTGAAGATTGAAGCTGCCAGTCATCGAAAAGGCTCCCGAAGGTGAGTTCCTTACCGGGCACCTTTTCAGGGGCTGTACGGTCCGCTAAGCGGGCACTACGGCGATCGTCATTCATCGCGACTGCTGGCTCTCGTAGGCGCGGATGGCATCCAAGGTGAAACGGACGGATGTACCGATGCGCAGCGGCTTGAGCTCCGCCGGCCACCTGCCGCTACTCATGTCATTCCGGATCCGGCCGGGGTTGATCTGCTAGCGTTCCGCAAGCTGTCGGACTGTGAGGACGTTCGCGTGTTCCACGGGAATGCGAGCCACCTTTACAGGCTCTTCGCAGTTGAGGGTGTAGGTCGGGTCGCGTAGTCGCTGCCGGGGGTGGCGGCGCGTCGGTGCCGGGTTGGGGGTCGAGGTCTTCCGAGGATGGAGGTTCCTACGCCGTCCATCTGGAAGACCTCGACATGGCTGACGCTACCTTCGCCGACCCTGACCTGACTACGTTCTGCCGCCTGGACGGGCTGGGCCTGGTGGTGACCGGGCAGTTCCTGGAACCGGACCGGGCGGTGCTGGCCTGCCGGGTTGCGGCCGCCGATCGCCGGTGCCGCCGGTGCGGCGGTGCGGGCCGGGTACGGGACAGCGTGATCCGCCGGCTGGCGCATGAGCCGTTCGACTGGCGGCCGACGTTGTTGCTGGTCACGGTCGTGCGCTACCGGTGCGATGCGTGCGGGACGGTGTGGCGGCAGGACACCACCGCGGCCGCCGCACCCCGGGCCAGGCTGTCCCGCGGAGCGCTGCGCTGGGCGCTGGTGGGCATCGTGTGTCAGCACCTGACCGTGGCCAGAGTCGCCGAAGCACTCGGGTCTCGTGGAACACCGCCAACGACGCCGTGCTGGACGAGGGCCGGCGGGTACTGATCTCCGATGCGTCCAGGTTGGACGGGGTGCAGGTCATCGGCGTCGACGAACACGTGTGGCGGCACACCCGCCGCGGCGACAAGTACGTCACCGTGATCATCGACCTGACCCCGGTGAAGAACCAGACCGGACCGGCCCGCCTGTTGGACATGATCGAGGGCCGCTCCAAACAGGCCTTCAAGACCTGGCTGGCCGCCCACAGCGCGACGTGGCGGGCGAAGGTCGAAGTGGTGGCCATGGACGGCTTCTCCGGATTCAAGACCGCCGCCGCCGAAGAGCTGCCCGAAGCCGCGACAGTAATGGACCCCTTCCACGTCGTCCGCCTCGCCGGCCACGCACTGGATCAGTGCCGCCGCCGCGTCCAGCAGGCCCTGCACGGCCACCGCGGCCGCCGCAGCGACCCGCTCTATGAAGCACGCCGGGTCCTGCACACCGGCGCTGACCTGCTCACCGACAGGCAACGCACCCGGATCCGGGCCGTGTTCGCCGCCGATCAGCACCTGGCCGTCGAGGCGACCTGGACGATCTACCAGGCCATGATCGCCGCCTACCGCGACCCCGACCGCCCACGCGGCCGCCGCAAGCTGCAGACACTGATCGATTCACTGCGCCGCGCGGTCCCCACCGCACTGGTCGAGATCGCCACCCTCGGGCGCACTCTGGCCCGCCGCGCCACCGACATCCTGGCCTACTTCGACCGGCCCGGCACCAGCAACGGGCCCGCCGAGGCGATCAACGGCCGACTGGAGCACCTCCGCGGCTCCGCCCTGGGCTTCCGCAACCTCACCAACTACATCGCCAGATCCCTACTCGAGAACCGGCGTCTTCAGAACGGCACTACACCGTGGATTGCGATGAGCCCCTTTACACAAGGAAGGTTCGCCGGTCGTTGTTGCTCTGGCAGCAGGCAGGGCGAAACGCACGGCGGGTATGCCGATGGTGAATGGTTTCGCTCCGGCCCGTGCCCACGGCCAAGACTTCGCCACGCTGGAGAACGTGGCTCCTCCGACGATTCCGGTTCGTCGGCAACCTGCAGATCAATGCTATCACTCGGTGCCCGGTCCGTGCGTCGCTTGTTACTCCGGATCGCTGCTTCACCAATACAAAGGCGAACGGATGTCGAGCGACCTCATCAACACGCTCCGCACAGCCACCATCGAGGGTCACGCCGCTCTGGACGGGAGGTCACCCATCGGGACAGCCCCGGGTGGGCGTGGCAGAATCCGATAGTGACCTCGGCGAGCTGGCCTGCAATGGTCGAGCTGCTGACGGCGTTCGTTGCCGCCCACCGCCGCCTTCCGACGGTCTACGGCAACCCGACCCACGTCGAGCGTGAGCTCTCCAAGTGGTTGCGCACACAACGGAGTAGCCTGCACGACGGAACACTGTCTCCCGTTCGGGCGGAAGAGCTGTACCGCCGTGTCCCAGGCTGGGCCTCGCCGGCTGAGTGGTTGGCGAGCAAGTCACGGGAGGATGCTCAATGACCTCCGGTGCTGAAGGCCCCGGGCCGGGTTCGAAAGGTTTCCAGGTTGCCGAGGAACGCTGGCGCCAGCGCCCGAACTCAGTCGCCGCGGTCATCGCTGAGCACGGTCGTTCTCCCCGCAGCAACGAGCGAGCACCCGCCGGGGAGCGGCAGCTGGGCCAGTGGATTTACACGCAGCGCCGCGAACTTCGCATGCAAGCTCTGTCCGAGCATCGGGAATGCGAGTTGGACAGACAGGTGCCCGGATGGCGCGGGGACGCGACCTGACTCAGAGACGTGGGCCGCCCCAGAGGCAGTACACCACTCGGATGCGGGCTGTCGGCGGGGGCTGGAGCATCGCTACGTTGATCCGGTGTCCGCCGAGGAATCGATCACGAGTGCTGTGCCCGCAGTGTGCGGCGGATGCGCGACTCCGTTCGCATCCGCGATCATGGTGTCGGGGCCGGATTCAGTCACCGTGACCAACCAACCAGCGGGGACCTGTCCGGAGTGCGGTGAAACCGGGACTGTTCGGCAGGGCGTGTACCGCCGCAATCCGACCGGCGGTCTCGCCAACCGATTCGGCTGAGTTCAGCAGGTGCCGCCACCCCCGCGGAGAGCGACAGCCGACCCGCTATGACGAGGCCCACAAGGCGGACGGGTTCTCAGCTGGGGTAGCTATCCTCGACGATCGTGAGTCCGGACGTGTTTGAGTACGAGCCTGCGGGCTACCGCGAGTGCCGCACCTGTTCGGTTCGAGTGCTGCTCGAATCGTGTGGGTCGGCGTGCGTCTACAGGAGGCTGCGGGCCGCACAGACCGCAGGCAGTAGTGGGGCGCGGTGGTTCCCGGCTGGCTCTCGTGTCATGGATCATAAGTGAGCTTTGCGTACGCCACCTCCCCGCGGTGGCGAAGTATCTGAGGCCGTGTTGGCCGGTGATCTCGTGGTCGGATGCGCTGTGCAGGTCCGATCCAGCTGCCTCGGCGCGACCTCTGGCCGCGGTCTCTCGCCGATCCTCTTCCTCGGTCATCGGCTGAATTCCCGCTGACGAAACGGATGAGCAGAGCTCCATACGTAGGCCCCGCTGGTCAAACAAGTGTGCCGGCGGGTCGTTCTCACTTTCGCGAGGTCGCTACGCCCAGGTCAGATGCCTGACGGCTCGTCCTGTGGGTTCCGACCAGGACGCGCAGGTACTAGGGGCCCTAGCGGTTGGCCCCTCCATGAGGGCAGCAGCCGGTCTAGCTGCCGCAATCGTGACACCGGCATCAGGTCCTTGCTGGCATGCTGTCGTTGTAGGTAAAGCCATCTGATCAATTGGCGTTCGGAAGCCGATGCCTGCCTGTGCGCAGTGGGAAGGTGACCAGTTCTGCGGGCGAAGGACACGAGCTCCGACAGACGAGCGTTCCAGCTCACATCGTCCCGCTGGAAGGTCATACCTGGCATTTTACGAGTGATCTGATTCGATGCAAGCCTGCCAGGACGTATTGCACGGGGGTTTCGCCTCACCGCCTTGGCGGAGCTCCACCCGCGTTGGTGGCCCGTTGGAGCTCGTGACACAGCTATCCGGTGGTGTCTGGTCACAGGGGGTATAGCCTGGGGACCGTCTGGTTTATGCATTTGTGTGCCGTGCGAGGATCTAGATGCGTATGTGTACCTTCCCCGATTGAACGGCCACATCCCCCGCAAGCATGCCCTTTGAGATGCGTAGCTTTATCGGGGTATTGACCCGGGCGTGGGCAGAGGACGTCAGTTCAAACGCGACGACGGACGGTGGTCGGCGCACCTCGCCGATGTCTCCCAGTTCTGCGAGGACCAGGGGCATTTTCCACGCTCCACCTACTCCGCTGATGCTTCAGAACGTCCCCTCGGGCAGTGGCTTGCTCAGCAGCGGCGGGAACTCACTGCATGCTCCTTGACCACACGACGGCTCGAGCAACTGGACCGCACCCTACCCGGTTGGGCATCCACCATCAGAGGGGCTAAGAAGCCCATGAGCTGGCCCGCACCCCATCCACCGTCTGATCCCCACGGCGCAAGCTAACGATTCTGACGAAACGCCGACTTCGGGCAACGTGCAATTGCGTTAGCTGAATCTCACTGGCTGACGAGCGGGATGTCGTCGGCTTCGCCGGTTCAACCCAACCGCGGGACCACCATGTGCCCGTTAGGACGCGGCATCGAGTGCCTCCCGCCGAACCGCTGACGTGATGTTGCCGCAGTGACAGCTCGGGCAGATGAAGACCACCCCGGAAACGCCGGTGATGCTACGCATCCCGCGCATCAGAGTGGTGCCGCAACGGCCACAGTCATCATCGAGGTGGCCCTGACCTTCGAGGTACAGACTGCCCAGCAGCGGCGTGTGGAAGACACAGAATCGCTCGTCGTCCGCGCCGGGAATGGCGGCCACCGTGAGCCGGACGTGTCGTCTTCTCATCTTGTGAACCCTTTCCGTTTCGAACGCGAACTCCACGAGCTCCTTTGATCTCACCAGGTAAGAATCCTGTTGTGCTACGCCGAAAATGGTGAATCTTCGTCCTCCGACCTTATTCCGGGCAGTCACAGACCGTCACTGCCCGTGGCACGAAAGCGGGCCATACCTGGCGAAACGGTTGTTATCGCCACCCCGGATGCGTGACCTGGTCCGCTACGGATACTGTCTTGGCTCGTGCCCGAACGCGACCCTTCAGCCCATGAACCCTGCTCGCGCTGTGGTCTGCTGAAGGACCGCGAGTGGGTACAGCTCGCGCGACGCATCACCCCAGGATCCATGACCGCACGTGCCTTCGGCCCCGTCTACGTGTGCGCGAAGGGCCACGTCAACGGGTAGCCGCAGCACCGCAGGACGGGTGAACCCGGTCCTACGTCCTGCCACGTCGAGCGCACCTCGGGTCACCGGGGCATCATCAACTTGCGGCTCGCTGTACATCCCCCGTGAGTCGAGCCGTAGGCCTGGCCGGGGCAGGGGGCTGCTCCGGCGAGGCCGTCCAGCTGTAGAGCGGCGATTCGGCCCACACCCGTCGTTGCCCGTACCGTCACTTCTCGGCTGGCCACGACTGTCCCTCGCTGGGCTGACCCACGAGGGGTGAGCCACGTCCGGCCCGACTGCCGGGCGTGGCCCCACTCACATTTCGGTCGCGTGTTATGCACAGAATCCGTGGGCACACTGCTCGTGCGGCTCCCCACATGTCACCCCCCGGACAGGGTCGAGCCGAAGGCCCCGCCACGCCCACCCCCCCCCCGGGCCGGCGGGGCCGCCCCCACTCCCGGGTTCGTTGGCATGCAGACTGTTGCGATGGAGCACGGATTCCGCCCCGACGACGAGAAGTGGGCCGCTCAGTTGGAGCGGCTGGCACACCACATGCGAACTCACGGTTTGCCCCCGTCCACGTCTGCGGGAACCGACGCCGCAGAGCGCCGTCTTGGATACTGGCTCTCCACACAACGACGCGAAGAACGACTCCGGACCCTGCTCCCGCACCGGCGGGAGCAACTCGACCAGGCCGTTCCCGGCTGGCGCACACACCACACGATGTGGGCATGACACGATGGGATTCTCGCCCTGGGGCCCACTCCTGTCGGCAGCCATACTGGTCCCGAACCTGATGTTCCTCTGGGCTCCTCCTCGCGACGGCCTGCCAACCGTGCAGGTGCCCCCACCACTGACCATCGTCGAACGCGCGGGCCAAGGGCTGTGCCTGATCCTCCTGGCCATCACCGCAACAGGGCACATACGGTGTGGTGGATCGTTCCAGTTGGCCTCGGCATCGCCGGCTACTACCTCTTATGAGGGCGCTACCTCACCTCCGGTCGCAGACGTGCAGCCGCGCTGTACAACCCTGCAATGAGAATCCCGGTCCCGATGGCGATCCTGCCCGTCATCGTCTTCGCCGCCGGCGCGGCGTGGCTTGAAAGCTTCTGGACCCTCGCAGCGGCGCTCGTTCTAGGCATCGGCCACATCCCTTCTTCGATCAACATCGCCAGCAGATTGCGAGCGTGACTCACGGCGGCTATTGAGCGGCTGCCAGGTCCGGTGCGGTCGGTCCGTGCATGCAGGCTGGAACCACCTGCCTGCATCAGACGAAGACCGACGGTGGATCCTTCAACGGATTGATCGCGGTGGGATCCAGAGGATCTTGCGGGTGACCTTCCCAGTCGGGCAGCCTCAACTTCAGCCGACGACGCCGATCGATCCGCAGAGATCCGCGTCGAGCGTTGAGACGTTGTGCGCGCAACCACCGTGCGAGCTGCTGCTCCAACGTCGAAGCTCCACGCCGAAGCGCCGGAAAATGACCGAACTGCGCCACGACGGCAGCAGTCCTGGCGAGGCGCAGTTCCCACACTTGATCACGCGACACGCCCACCACGGCGAGCAGCCTAGGGTGCGTGACCCTTGCACGGTCCGCGCACGGGGCACGGGATGCCGAGCCAGCCATCCCCCGGCCCCGATCACCTTCGGACGGCTCCCACACGCATTGAATTCAATCCCCCAATGAATGGCGGCACCCCCAGGACCCGGAGATACTGGGATGCCTGAGTGCCTCGACCAACTGGAGTCAGCTCTTGCGCCCGGCCCCGTTCCGCGTGGGATCGGTGATCACGTATGACTGTCCCGGCTTCGGGGTGGGGGGCAGGGGCTTGTTGCGGACGACCGTCCGCTCAACACCGGTCGGCCTCCCGTTCGGTCCCACGATCTCGTACTGCCCGGACTGCGGCGCCGTTTCTCCCGGCTTCAACCTGTCAGACACCGAAGTGTCTCCTCACTGCACAGGCGGCCACCGAGTGCTGCGTGTCACGACTCGCCTAATGAGCGTACGCGCATCAATCGGCTTAAGGTGACGTGGTCCTCGCAGGACACCACGACCCCGTGTCGGCCGCTGACCCTTGCTGGTCGGCGATCTGCCGACCGGGGTCGTCTGTACTTCAAAGCGGACGCTACCCCTTGAACCCGACATTCCGCCGAGTCCGTAACGGCGTGTCGCGGATAGGGGGTGCTGTCCACACCTAGCGACTACATCTTGTGTTATCCGAACACAGGTGCTACGCAGCCGTGGTCTCAAGGATTCATCACGACCCCGACTACCCCACGGTTTGCCCACACTATGCCTACGACCGTTGATCAGGCCTGATCCGGTTGCCCGAATAAGCCGTAGGTCAGCGTGTTTTCGGATGACCCAGGGGTGTCACCAGTGATAGAGATCACTCGGTTCAGCGGATAAGGGGTCCACCCCACGCTGAGCCGCACGAAGGGCTCATTCATGCGGAGGTCCCCTGCTGTTTCCACTCGTCGTACAGGTCGCGTTGGATGCAGAGCAGTCCACGACCAGGTCCTACCGACCTCGCTCCCTGGATGCGACCGGTCGAGCACCAGCGGTAGGCGGTCTGCCTGCTGATCCCGAGGTCGTCCGCGATCTCCGGCACGGTGATGAATGCGGGTCCGGGGTGGAAGCGGTCAGATGCGGCGCGCCGGCGATAGTCCGCCTGCCGGCAGGCGTTCGAGCAGTAGCGGCGGTGCGCAGGACCTACGAGGGTGCGGCCACAGCGGCGGCACACCAAGTCAGCGATTTCCACAAAATGTAACGGTAGCAGTCTCACCGAGTTCGCTGCGCCAGGTCCACCGATCAGTGGAGTGACGTTCCACCGACGCGCCCCCTACTCGTCGGACACCCCCCGTACTCAGCGCGACCGAGTATCGATGCAGCCCGAAACGTTCAACCACCACATCTTGTAGGAGTCACCATGAACCAGCCGAAGCTCCGCATCACCGGCACACGCGCGGTGGCCTGCTTGGCCATCGTGGCCACCTTGATGGGCGCCGCGGCCGGCGCCGCGAACGCGGCCTCCCCGGCCGCCGTCACTCCCGCCGTTCATGCTCCGGCACCAGCGCCCCTGGCAACCAAGTCTGTTGGCAGCACCACCGGCTTCGGGTTCGTCAACACCTCCTCCGAGACATTCGTTTACGCCAGCAAGACCGGTCGCGTCGCCGCGCCCCCGGCAGTCATGACGCCCGGGCAGGTCCAGAGCCTGCAAGTGCCCTACAACGTTTTCCACAACTACGACTCCAGCGTCACCTGGGACATCGACAACGTCGAAGGCGCCCAGATCGGCACCCTGGTCGCCGACGTCAACAACGCCGGAGAAGGAGCACTGCACTTCTACAACACCAGCGGCGGCAACCTGACCTCCATGACCTACCAGGTAATCAACGATGCCAACTGGATCCAGGACGCCAAGGGAAGCGCCGGCACAGCAGTCACCTACACCCCCGGCTCCACCGCCGAGCAAGCCGCGATCCAGAACCTCTGCAGCCAGAACGTCGCGCAGTGCACCTTCACCCCCGACGCGAACTCGACACCCCAGGAGACCTACGGCGCCACGCCCACTCAACTCGCCGCCGAGTACAACCCGACCAGCGACACCGGATCGGTCGAAGCCGGCAAGTCTCAGTCCTACACCGTCACCGACAGCTGGGGCGTGACCGCCACCGCCCAGGCCACGATCAAAGCACTGCAGGCCGGCATCCAGGCCACGTACGGCAAGTCGTTCGCGTCCACCACAACCTGGCAGACCTCATCGACCCAACCCGTCCCCGCCGGCAGCACGACCTTCATCTGGGGCTTCGCACCGGTCATCAACTACACCGGCACCTGGACGATCAAGGTTGACTTCGGACCGACTACCTTCACCGCCCCGGGCGTCACCTACAGCGTGCCAGACTCCTCCCGCCCCATCCTCTACGTGCCGGTCACCACGCCCGGCGATACCGTCAACAACCCCGTGGCCCCAACCCTCTCCCAAGCGCTGCCCTACGCCTCCCACCAGCGCTAGGCACCGCGCCTCGCCGCCACTGGAACCCCCCGATGAGGACGTGTCACACTGACCAGCCGACAGACTGGTCGGTTCAACACGTCCTCACGACATTCTCACGCGCGATCGCGGCAACGCGACCCGATCAGGCGATACCTGGCCTTTCAAACGCGCCGAGCAACCTGATTGAGCTAGGACGTCAAGGCCGTGGTAGCGCCGGCTTTCGAACCAGACGCCCGGGTTGGCCACGACGGCTCCGCCAGGCGCATGGTACGGCCAGGTCCAACATGATCACGACGACACCGCTAGGGCGAAGCAACTTAGTCAAGTTGGTGACAAAGCGCGGTGCGCTTGGCGAGCCAGCTACGTGCTTGGCGCGACTGGGGCACGAGCACGATCTTCAGCGCTCCAACTATTGGGCTCGGCTTTTATTGTAGCGATCAGGTCAAACCCATGGCGTTACCGACGATGTCGGCCATGCCATAAGGTAGCCGGCGGATGTTCTCGGGATGGAATCCACTCTGCACCGGTCCACCCAGCACCACGGCGGCGTCGACGACACCCTGCAGGCCGGTGCGGGCCGAGAAGTTCCCGCCGAAGGACATACCCAGATGACCGACCAGGCCGTTCCCCAGGGACCGGGCGACCGTCACCAGCTGTCCCACCAAGTCGGCCGCATCTGGTCCGAGCAGCACCGGGTTCTCCCCAGTGCCCGGCATGTCGAAGGCCAGTACGACGACCCCGGCATGCTGGGCCAGGGCGATACACCAGCCGTGCACGTCCATTTTCCAGGTGTCGACGCCGCCACTGAACAACAGCACTGGGGCTGGGACATCGTCTCCTCCGCTGCGATAGAGGTGGACGGGAAGATCCACCTGACCCTGCGGGCCGGCCAGGGAGAGCACCCGGCGCTCGAACCGGACCGGGAACGAGGCGGCGGCCTGCAGGTACTGCTCGAGTTGCCGATCCTGCGCGGTCCTGCGGGCGGCGTCGGCCAGACACGGGAACTTGGCGGCGCCGTAGGCCAGAGCGGCCAGGTCGGGACGCTGCTGCCGGGTGTAACCGGCGGCCAGGTTCGACCACTCGTAGACCCAGCCGCCGGGGGCGTCGGCCCAGAAATCGGTGGTGGCCCGGCGAACGCGGGCGATGTCGGCTACGGACAGTCCGAACGACGCGAACTGATGTTCACGGTCGTCGAACATCGACTGGGCTTCGATCGGATAGGTGTAACCCACGATTGGCCTTCTTCGGTGCGGGGCGGGTGGTGACCACACCATCTCCGATCGCCGTCCAACCAGTGGCCAAGGACCGTCCAACCCGCGGCCAGCAGGCCCTTCGGACGGATGTCAGACCGGTCCGGGCCGCTCAATCAGGTCCAGCGTCGCCGTGAGCTCAGCCGCCGTGGCGCCATCGACATGTTCGGCCAATGCCGTGATGTCGTCGATCAGAGCGTCCAACTTCAGGGCTCGCGGGAGCAGTTCGGCGGCGTGCCGGCCCGCGGGCGGGGGCTCGTCGACGTCCGTCAGCAGCTGCGCCACCAGCGCATGCGCGCTGCGGTAGGCCCGGTCCCGGTCCCGGTCCCGGTCCCGGTCCCGGTCCCGGTCCGGCCCGAGACCAGCAGCGGTGGTGCGCACGTCGTCCAGGTAGGTCCTGGCCGCCGCGATCGCCACCGCCAGTCGGGTGGCGTCGGCGCCCCGGCGTTGATTGGGCCAGACCAGGTACCCCAACACCAGGGCCAGCACACACCCCAGCAGGGTGTCCGCCAGCCGGATCGCCGGGAAGAGTAGGTCGGGCCGGCCGATGCATGCGCTGAGCAGCGCGGATGTGGTCGCCCCGGCCACACTGAACGAATACGAGTAGCGGCTGAACAGCCTGCCCGCCGACAGAGCCAGCGCGGCGACGATTGCCACCGACCACCCGGTGATCGCGAACAACAACGCGACCGCGGCCAGGACGGCTCCGCTCACGGTCCCGGCCACCCGGTTCACTGTCCGGCTGAACACACTGCCGTATTCCGGCCGCACCACCACGGTGACCGTGAGAACCAGCCAAAATGAATGGCTCTGATCGTGATGCAAGGCCACCGTCACCGCCGACGCGGCGCCGATGCACACTCCCAAGCGCGCTGCGGTTCGCCGCGCGGACGGCGCCCAGATGGCCGCGAGGGCGGCCGTGAACCGCACCTGAACCGGGACCGGCGACCGACTTGATCGGGCCGGTGCCGGCTTGGTCAGCGCCCGCAAACCGGCCGCCCGGACCCGGAGAGTGGCAATCTCATCGGCCGTCACGGTCCCGCCGCCCGCATGGGTTCCCGCCGCCCGCAGCGCCACCGTCACGGCGTCGGTGTAGTCCGAGCGCAGCGGGCTCCTGCCGATGAGGTGGTCCTGCATGGACTCTCGGCAGCGGGCTGAGGCCGCGGCCAACTCAGCCCGGGCGGCCTTCGCCGACGGCGTCCCCACCACGTCCAGCAGATCCGCGGACCGATCGAACACGTCCGCGATCAGCGCCCGATCCTGTCCGCGTCCGCGCGCGACCAGCCCGATTAGCACCGGCAGCGCCATCGCCGCCGAGCCGATTCCGTACCAGAGACACAGCTGCGGCCACGACAACACCGACCCACCGAATTGGCCATAGCCGACTCCGATGACAGCCATCATTGCGGCCGCCGTCATGGCTGGACCGACCACCCCCATCGCCCCGGCCAGCAGCGCGACCCCGGTGGGCACCACGATGGCGGCGGGTCCGGACGAGCCGGCCAGCACACCGAGACCAAAACCGACACAGGCCCCGGTCCATTGGGTCAGCACGGTCACCGTCCGCGCTCGCAGCGATCCGGCCATGAATACCGCCGCGCAGGCAACCGCAAGGTAGGCCACACCGACCTCGTCCCACACGTCGAACAAGGCACCGGTGATTGCGAACGCCGCGGCCGGTACGAGAGCAGTGACCGCCAGGCCGTAGGCCGGTCGGGCCGACCGGGGCCGTAGCGCCCGCCGCACGCCCTCCCACCACGTGCGGGAGGCGACGGGCGCAAGTACGGAATCGACCGAATCCGCCACCATGACCCTTTCCGCTTGCGCCATCGTAGGGTTCTACTCAAGACGGACCGCTGGCGGCACCCGTAGCCATCCGGTCCGGGCCGCCCTGCGCGGCGCTCTGACAATAGGCGCAAGGAGACCCGACGTGAGCGTGGCCCACCTACGAGCGATGTTCGACCGCATGGTCATCGAGAAGGACGCGACCGCGGTGGCTAAGTTCTATCACCCCGACTTCCAGATGGTCAGCAACGGAATGACGCAGGACTACGGCGCCTTCCTGGCCTCGCACCAAGGCGTATACGACACCGCTATCAGCTATTCGGTCCGCTACGACGAGGACGCTTGGGTGGAGACCGGCGATCGAGTCGCCGGCCGCATGTGGATTACCACCGCACGCCCCAAGGAACGGCCGACGGAAATCGAAGTCATCCTCATCGCCACCTATCGGGAAGGACTGATCCACCGGCTCTGGGAGTTGACCTGGCCGGACTGGTCAAGGTTGGCGGCCTTCGAAAATTACGAATCCTAATCGACGCAGCTGAGCAGCGGCATTCCGATCGGCGCAGGGTCAGGACGGTGGACAGAACATCGGCGCCCTACAGCGTCTCGAATCCGGCCAAACGATCTTCTTTCGGGCCGAGCACGACGTGACTGGCGACCTGCCGGTCCGACCAGCGCAAGCCACTCGTCCACGTCGGGCGTCTGGACGGCCAGCTTGGGGCAGGCGACGCGGGCGATCCGGGCTGTGAACTGGTCGTCAGCCTGGCCGTCGAAGATCTCTAGCCTGGCGCTTTCACGGTGATCGGGTGTCGGAATAAGAGAAAGGTGCTCTGACCTGCGATAATGATCTTGCTGAGGGATCACAGTCGCGAAGAATCAGGAGCACCTTTCTGGTGTCGAAGCCTACCTCCTCCTACCCGCATCCGGTGCTGGAGCGATCCGGCGGATCGGTCGTGTCCCACGCCGGCGCCGCCACCCTGACCGACGTGATCGCCAGGTTCGGGATCGACCGGGCACTCTTACACGCGCTGACGCCGTGGCGGAAGCCGCTGGCCAGGCACGATCCGGCGAAGGTGCTGCTGGCCGTCGCGATCGGCGGTGACTGCCTGGCCGACGTGGCGTTGCTGCGCGCCGCACCCGGCATGTTCGGCCAGGTCGCCTCGGACCCCACGGTGTCCCGAACGATCAGCGCCCTGGCCGCCGACGCGGACAAGGTGCTCAAGCAGATCGCTGTGGTCACAGCCGCTGTGCGACAGCAGGTCTGGCGCCTGGCCGGGCCACGCTCACCGCTGTCCGATGCCAGTGGTGACCGGCCGGTGATCCTGGACGTGGACGCCACCCTGGTCACCGCCCACTCGGACAAGGAGTCCGCCGCGCCCACGTTCAAGCACGGGTACGGGTTCCACCCGCTGACGGTGTTCCTCGACCACCAGGACGGCGCCGGTGGGGAACCGTTGGCGATGCTGCTGCGCCCGGGCAATGCCGGCTCCAACACCGCCGCCGACCACATCACTGTCATCGGTCAGGCGCTGCAACAACTCTCGACCGGCCACCGGCCGGGCCGGGCGGTGTTGGTGCGCACCGACGCGGCGGGCTGCACCCACGCCGTCGTCGACTGGTTGACCCGCCGACGCGTGGGCTACTCGCTGGGCTTCTCGCTCAACGAGGGCCACGTGGAGCGGATCCGGGCCCTGCCGGACGCGGCGTGGACACCGGCCTACGACGGCGACGGCCGGCCCCGCGACGGCGCGTGGGTCGCCGACGCCACCGCCGTGCTCGACCTGACCAGCTGGCCCGAAGGGTTGCGGGTGATCGTCCGTGCCGAGCGGCCGCACCCCGGCGCCCAGCTCACCTTCACCGACCTGCACGGACACCGGCTCACCGCGTTTGCGACCAATACCCGCCGCGGGCAGCTGGCCGCGCTCGAGCTGCGTCACCGGCGGCGGGCCCGCTGCGAGGACCGCATCCGCAACGCCAAAGACACCGGCCTGCGCAACCTGCCGCTGCACGGGTTCGACCAGAACCGGATCTGGCTGGCCATCGTGATGCTCGCTCTGGACCTGACTGCGTGGCTGCAACTGACCGCCCTGGCCGGCACCGAGGCCGCGACGTGGGAGCCGAAACGGCTGCGGCTACGCCTGTTCTCGGTCGCCGGCCGGATCATCCGGCACGCCCGCCGCACCCGCCTGCGCATCCCGGCGACCGCACCGTGGGGGCACCTCATCACCCACGTCCGCGACCACCTGGCGCCCACCTGACCCGGCAGCACCGACCGATCCCGCCGAGCAGAACCGATCCACCCGGGGCAGTGGAACCCCGGCCCCGCGGGGACACGCGGCATCTCTACCTGCACCGACGCCGACAGGAGGAGGACAATTGACACCGACCGGCCCGATCAGGCCAAGCCCCCGGAGTCACGAAAGATCCGGGCTAGCGTAATAAGGCTCATCGCAATCCACGGTGTAGTGCCGTTCTGAAGACGCCGGTTCTCGAGTAGGGATCTGGCGATGTAGTTGGTGAGGTTGCGGAAGCCCAGGGCGGAGCCGCGGAGGTGCTCCAGTCGGCCGTTGATCGCCTCGGCGGGCCCGTTGCTGGTGCCGGGCCGGTCGAAGTAGGCCAGGATGTCGGCGGCGCGGCGGGCCAGCACCACCCGGTCAGGTTCCAGGAACTGCCCGGTCACCACCAGACCCAACCCGTCCAGGCGGCAGAACGTAGTCAGGTCAGGGTCGGCGAAGGTAGCGTCAGCCATGTCGAGGTCTTCCAGATGGACGGCGTAGGAACCTCCATCCTCGGAAGACCTCGACCCCCAACCCGGCACCGACGCGCCGCCAGCCTTATTTCGCTCAGACTGGGATGCTCGCGGCAATCGAGACCAAATCGTCGAATGAGACCTGCTGGTGGCCAGACGACTCGTCGTTGAAAGGGCTTGAGATTGGTGCGACCATTACAGATGATCGTCCCTTAGAAAGGACCAGACGCTTGGGCTCATCTTCGATCAGCACCTGATCGGCGTCGAGATCGGACCGATCTGTCTCGTAGGGCCGCAGGTGCACCTCGCCGAAGAATGACGCGGGGGGCTTCTCACTGACCACTACTGACACCACGACCGATTGCGACTGTACGCGGTAGAATCTGTCGCCGTCTACCGCAGCAGCGGCTCTGGAGGCCTCGGTTATCCAGAAGCCTTCCAGGCAACCCCTTCGGAATGGGAACAGTTGGCAGTAGCGTTACGGCGGAGGTGTCGACCATTTCGGCGATCGACCTCGCGAGTCGAGCACTTGCGCTTTCAAGTTGGAAGTACAGTCCAGCCCAGAACCACTGAACGTAGGTTGTTCCTGAGGCACGAGCTACAACCATAGCAATGCCAGACAGTTGCTCAACTCGTGATCGCTTCAATTCGTAGATCTTATCTGACCCTGGTTCAGCCTCTGTTAGAGCAAGCTCAAATGCTCCGTTTGAGGTCGCGAACCGAAACGATGACGGTCTACCAGACGGGCCGGCATACGAAATGGCCGCTGCCGTATTTTGAAGCACGAACCCATTGATCCCGAGCGGTAGAACGCACTCATCGCCAACTCTGCCTGCTGTCAGCAGTTCCTGCAGACCGAGCTCAATGCCAGTGTGCGAGCTTTGGACCGCCGGCAGTTTCTCGCCTCCATCTTCGTCAACGGGTTCAACCCCACCTGGCCAGATCCACAACCGCAAAATGCTGTCATCCCGATCTAGGTCTTCTGCCGGTACAGGGTAGGCCAGAGCCATGGCGCCCTCTGGTCTTCGGAACTCGGCTAAGACCTGCTCGTCATCGTCGATCAAATCAAGCTGGTCGTCGCGGAAATGGGTATCCGGGACATGCACAGTGCCGACTCCCGGGCCAGCTAACGACGTGGGTCGCTTATTCATGAGGTGCACTTCCACCTGCACTGGTTCGACTATAGCCGGCAGACGAATCCCAACCACATCGGTTACCGACCAGATCAAACCCAAGTCGGAAATCTCACGCATATTGGATAAAGTGCCCGGGATTGACCTTCCCCTGCCAACTAGGTACAGCTGCCCCGGGGCAGCAATTGGCTCGCGGAACACTAACGTCTCTTTCAAGTCTTCTCGCCTGTCACTGCAAAGCACCGGCTGGCCGCATTCACTGTCAAGTTGGGATTCTGGCGTCGAAATATTCGAGATTCTACACATGGCTGTTCTGGAAAAACGCTTGCGTTCGTAATCGGAACGAAGTTGCCAGCCGTCCCCACCGGGGCAACACTTCCTGCCAGCTGAGGCGGGGTGGCCCCTAGCGCTGTGGGCGTGTCGAGCCCCATGACGAGAGTGAGCGCGGCGAGGACAGCCACCGCCCGAGTCCGCGTGTTTAGTATCGATCGGTGGACCGCACCGGATGGCGACGTCAAATGCACTCCCCGTCTAATGTTCCAAAGGCTTCGGATCCGACCATAACGGACATTCAGGCTTCTGTGAAGACCATGTGAGCGACGGTCCATCGAGCCAGTATGTGGCCGACTCGTGGTGTCTGTCATGTCGGTCGCAATCCAGGCCAGTGTTGCCTGGGCAGCTTCAAACGACGTCGCAACGCTGGTAGTCGGGCTGTGATTGCCAGCGCGACGAGGAGCTCTGTGCGGGTGTAGTTGTTCAGCTCGTTCTCCACGGCCCGCAGGTCCGCGACGGTGTAGCGGGGTAGCAACGAGAACTGCAACGGCCTGTTGCGCGACTACTCCAGGGTTGCCGGGATGGCTTTCACCGACTGTCGGGATACAACCGCCCCGGATGAGGAGCCTGCGTTGTCGTCTCGTCGTGTGACAAGGGGCCGGGACGGCGTCCGCTCTCGGCTCAGTGTCGCCGGTTGCTGGAACTGCGGGAACGGGGGTGGAGCGACCGCGGCGCGGCCAGGGAGATGGGGGTGTCGCGGTTAACGACTACAACCGCCACCGCCCGAACAACTGCGCCTACCTGGCTGGCCGCACCCCCGACAACTGCTCAACGAGAAGCGACCGGCGCAAACAGCTCCTTGAACAGTCAGATCGAGACCCGGCAGAGCGTTCCCGGAGACGGCCATGACGTGAGTCGGAGGGACTCCGGCCGGTGCGTTCGTCCTCGCCCGGCAGGGCGGCCGCTCCCCTAATCGGCGGACATCAGGTTCCACCGATACCTCAGCCACTTCGTGGACAGTCAGCTCCAAGACTCGGGCGCACGCTGTCTGTAGTAGTCGGGGATCCCCACCCGCGGGGCCCTCATCGTGCAAGGACCGGGAGAGGTTCCGTGATGAACGTTCCACATCGTCTCGCAACGCGTACTATCGCTATCTTGGCTGCGGCCGGGATCGCCACCGGGCTGACGTGCGGGGTTGCATCCGCCTCAACCCTGCCCGCGGCGCCCGCTCCAACGGCGTCCGGCGTTTCATTCCCGATCGGCACCTCGGTCGCCGCCATCTCGGTCTCACCGGACGGCCGGCAGGCCTACCTGGTTTCCGCGACCACGAATTCGGTTCGGATCCTCGACCTGCAGACCCGCACGATCGTTGCCAGCGTCCCCGTCGGCCGAGAACCGGACAACGTCAGCTTCGACGCATCCGGCACCTTCGCCTACGTCTGCAATCTGGGCGATGACACCGTGTCCGTGATCGACACGGCCACGCAGCAAGTCGTCCGCACGCTGCCGGTCGCCCCCGAAGCCGGAGTCGGCGAGCTGGCTGTCCAAACCACCCCGACCGGCGACATGCTGTACATCGACGGCACCAAGAGCGGCCGGCTCTACCAAGTTGACACCTCCACTGGAGTCGTCGAATCAGTCGCCGTCACCAGCGAACCGACCACCGCGCTCCTCGTCGGCGACGACGTCGTGGTGGCCGATTTCAGCAGCGACGCTGTCGACGTGGTCGACACGGCCACCATGACCGTCACGAAGACGGCGCACCGCCCAGACCAAGGCTGGACCATCAACGGAGCAGTCCTGCCAGGTGCAACTACCGTGACACTTGGCGGTCCCGCCGGAACCGCATGGTTCGACGCGGCAACCGGAACTTTCCTGGGCGGGGCCGCCGGCACCGCACCAGGCAATCCGATGGGCACCGCGACCGGCACCGACGGAGCAGACACATATGCGCTCTACGGCAGCTTCCCCGACGGAAAACCACAGCCCGGTGTCATACAGGTACTCAACAACACCACCCACACTGATGTCACCACCATCCCGGTCCCCCAGCAGTCCTGGCACCTCGCCGCCGCTCCCGGCGAGATCTTGATCACCCACGGCAACCCCAACGCCAACAACGACACCCTGCAGTTCATCCCGGAGCCCTGATCGCAACCTTGCCCGTCGCGGATCGCCGCGAGTTCCCGGAGTCAGAAACCCCGCCGCTGACGACACAACATCAACGAGACGGCGTTCACGGATCGAATGCAGCCGAGGGGTTCGAGGACCACTCATCCCGGGTGCCCGCCTCAACAGTTGGTGCTCCGCTGCCCGCCAACCATAGGGCGCAGCACCGCAGGGTGGCCAGAGCAGTGCGCTGGACATCTACACCAACGCTGGGGCGGACCACCGGGTCGTCTCCGAAGCTGTGATTGTCGCCGGCGTCGCCTCGGGCGGGCGCAGTGAGGTCTTGGGCTGTGATGTCAGCCAGTGGTGAGGACGTCGCGTTCTGGGCAACCGCTGTGCGCATCCCGGCCGGAGGTGTGGCTGGTCATCTCCGACGCCATGATCAATCCGAACTCGCTGCCCGGCCATGTCGACCTACGCCAGCACGCCTTCACAGCGCCCTTCGCGGTTTGCACATCTTCCACGAACCGAGGAGCGGCGCAGGTGGGGAGGGCGAACCAGACGCAACGCGTAGCAGACCTGCTGGTCGGCCAGGGGACTGGTCGCTACCCCACCCAGAGCCGATCATGCCGACGATCAACATGCTCCCGCCTTGCGGATGCTCTCCACTCCGC
>NZ_WLYK01000022.1 GCF_009707545.1 Nakamurella alba
CACCCGCGGGGCGGCCTCGTCATCCATTTCCGGTTGGCAGGGGTCACCATTTCAGGCGCCTGGAAACCAAAGGCGACGCTCCGCGAAAGACGGAAAGCATCCGAAACCGAACGGGCCACAGATCCCGGGTTTTCTGCGCACCGAAGGAGAAGAACCATGACTGGCCACGACAAGAGCAAAGACACCACACGACGATCGAGGCCGATTAGCTGGCCCCGCGCGAGCCGTCACCAGCCCGCCGCGGGCTCCTCGCGGACCGCGGACTTGCAGTGACGGCCGGCGAGAAGGTACCGCCGGAGGAGGAGCTGGCGCGCCGCCGGGAGGTGGCGGCGGCGAAAGTGCAGGCCTCCCATGACCTGACCGTGAAAGGGGTCCGGGACCTGGTCACCGGCAAGGACTGAGAGCAGTACTTACGGTTCGCGGCCCGGTTCCACTCCGACTCGTTCAACAACTCAATGCTGATCTTCCTGCAGCGCCCGGACGCCACCACGGTCACCGGCCGCCGGGGTGGTAGCAGCTGGGCCGGCAGGTCCGCCGCGGCGAGAAGGGCATCGCGATCTTCGCACCCGTCACCCGCCGCACCGACCACGACAACCCTCAGGATGCAGGTGCGCGCGGCGGGGAAACAGGTGCACGGCACGGGGTGGCAGGTGGTCGCGGCGGCGGGGAGACAGGTTCGCGCAGCGGGGACACAGGTCCAAAGGCTGGGCTGACAGGTGGCCGCGCCAGAGGGGAAACAGGTGCCGGACCTGCCACCCCGACCACGCACCTCGCATGTGTCGGGGTGACAGCAGCGACGCTACGGCCGGGGCGGCGGATGGTCGAGGTGCGGGCGGTGTCGGTGTTCGACGTCTCTCAGACCGACCCGATCGAACCCGGTGCCGAACTCCCCCTGGTCCGGCCCAGGCTCCTCGACGGCGAGCAGGGCGCCGAGCTGATGCGGCGATGCAGCAGCAACTCACCGGCCGCAGGTTCTCGCTCCAGCGCGGCGAGTGCGGCGGCACCAACGGCTGCACCACTTCGGCAACCGAGTCGTGAGAGTCCGCCACGGCGTGACCACGTTGCAGGCCACCAAGAAGCTGGCCCACGAGTACGGCCACGCGATCCTCCACGACCCTCCGCCGCTGCGTCCAGGGTGTGGTTGACACCGTTTCGTTGACATCCCGACGCTCCGGCCTGGTCCGGAAGGGAGGATGTGGTGGTGGGCGCGAAGCGGAAGAGTTGCACGCCGGGCTACCGGTCGCAGGCGGCGAGGTTAGTGATTGACACCGGCCGTACGATCGCGGAGGTCGCGCGGGAGCTGAGTGTGGGTGGGCAGCTGCCCGGTCGGTGAGTGGCGGTGTAGCGGGCGCGAATGGTTGATCCGCCGCCGCCAGTGGTGGATGCCGGTGAGCGGGCGGAGCTGGAGAGGCTGCGCCGCGAGGTCGCGGAACTGCGCATTGATCGGGAGTTCCTGAAAAGGCAGCGGCCTTCTTCGCTGCCGAGAACGAGAACACGAACCCGCCGAGGCGTTCAAGTTGATGGATGCGGAGTAGGCCCGGATTTCGTTGTCAAGGGTGGCTGCGTTGTTGGGGGTGTCGCGGCAGGTCTACTACAAGGTGAACCGCCCCGGGTCTAGTGGAGGGCTAATTGTTCCAGCAGCGGTTGCTGCTGGGTGAACCGCCCCGGGTCTGGTGGTGCCTGTACAACGACCGGACATGGGACGACGCCACCTCCTGGAACACCGCCGACCAAACCCGCAGATCGCCGCTGCTTGACCCTTACTCACTGGGGATGTCTATCTAGACACCGACGAGGGCTGGTTGTATTTGTGCGCGGTGCAGGACGGGCATCCCGCCGGGTCATCGGCTGCGCGATTTCTGATTCGTTGCACTCTGATGTGGTGGAAACCGCACTGCGGTGCGCGGTCGCATTGCGCGGCACCGAATTCTCCGGGGGTGATCTTCCACGCCTACCGGGCTGCCACTACATCTCGGCGCGGTTGGCCGCCGAGCTCGAGGTGCGACAGTCGGTCGGGCAGACCGGGGTGCTGGGACAACGCCCAGCAAGAGCCGTTCTGGTCCACCCTGAAGACCGAGTTATACCGGCGGCACCGGTTCACCACCCAGGCGGCAGCGACCCGGGCAGTGACCTAATGGATGGACCGACGTCGACACCGCGCTTTGGGCATGGCCAACCCGGTCACCTTCGAGCAGCACAGCCGAGCGGCGAAAGCCGCCTCACCCGATGTCAACCGCAGCGGCCTGACCCCACTACACCATGCATTGCGATGAGTCCCTTTGTCCTCCCTTCAGAGGGGCACATCTTCTGAGCGGCTTCGTTGCAACCCTGGGATGAGCGGATGGACGTAGGTTCTGCCGGTTCAAACAACGCGGCCGGCGGGCCGCACCCCTTTCACCTAATGTGCGCTTTGACCGGTACCTGTCACCATAGTTTAAACATGGGAAACATAGCTGGTATCTGTCCGGCTGCGGCCAGCCCGACATCAGCCTTGTCCGCCCGCCTGCAGGCGGCGGGCGGGGCCGATCGCGTCGGTGCGGCAATCCAGCTGTAGAGGCCGATTATGTCGCGTCCGTGGCGGCCCGCACCTTTCCTGTCCGACTGCCCAGCTGTCGAATGACCCGTCAGCGGTGGGATCATGTTCAGACCACTTCCCGGACACGATCCGCCCTCTGATCCCGTGTTGTGCAGATATTGTTGGCACCAGACAGACGGGGCGGGTCAAGCGCTGTTTGGTCGACTCTGGTGCGACCACCCAGTCGCGGCGAAGTGTCGTGGAACGGCACTTCGCACGCTCATCACACAAGCTGCGATGTTGGATCTTCAAACCGGAGCCGCTCGAAATTCAGGAGGCGCATCGCTTGTATTGGGCGGCACGGACGATGCAGAGGGAGTTCCCGGCCCGGCATCTCGGGCAGACGAACACTAAGCCCGGCAACTCCAGCAGGCATCGAAGACCCCGCAGCAACAGTCGGGCGCACCGACCGCACACGGCATCGATATCTCCCTCTCCGTCTACATAAACAGCATCGTTGACGGGATCAGAGAAGACGCGCGTGAACTCATCGTCAGGTGAGGGTATGCCCACGACTGTCAGTGTCACTGTTTGCCGCATGTGCTCACCACCCCTACGAACACGCCATCGCCAGGGCGACATGGTGCGTGATCGGAAACACACAGCGGAAGGGGCTCGGCGAAACTCGGTGGCCCTGCCGGCATGTTGCCACGCGAACGTGGCGCCACCAAAGTCGCCCCTACCCCAGAAGTATGTCATCGGTTTGGTTCGGAGCCGACCGGGCACCGACGGACTACCTCGGTGACAGCGCCGACGGTTGCAAACAACGGGGACGGACAACACATACCGTGGCGTTGGACCAGTTGAGCCAGGGCGTTGCTGAACTCGCCACCCTAGCGGCTGCCGACTTCGACCCGCACGACGTGCTCCACCGGTTGTGCGAGGTAGCCGCCCAGGCGCTGGAAGTGGACGGTGCCGGGGTGATGCGCGCCGACGGCGGCACCACCACCTACGTGCATGCAAGCTCCGGCGGGGTGAAAGATCTTGAAATGCTGCAGGAAGTCCTGCAGGAGGGGCCCTGCCGGGACGCGCTGGATTCCGGCCGCATGATCATCGCCGGGACGATCCAGGACATGGCCTGGCCCGCGTTCCAGCGCATGGCCACCACCGTCGACTTGCACGCCGTCCTCGCGGTGCCGCTACTCAGCCGCGGCCGCGCCTGGGGAACTCTGGACCTGTACTGGAACAGCCCCCACCACATCACCGACGACGACATCGCCGCAGCCCAGCTCCTGGCCAACGTGGCTGTGTCCTTTCTTGTCATGTCCAGCGACCGAGCGCAACTACAGGCAGCGCACAACGACCTGCGCCATCGAGCTCTGCACGACCAGCTCACCGGCCTTGCCAACCGCGAGCTGATGCACCAACACATTGATCACGCCCTGGCCGCCGCCCGCCGCAACGACACCCTCATCGCAGTGCTGTTCGTGGACCTCGACGACTTCAAGTCCATCAACGACACCTTCGGCCACAGAGCCGGCGATCACGTGCTCGCGACAGCTGCGCAACGCCTACAGTCCTGCATCCGCGAGATGGACATCGCCGGCAGACTCGCAGGGGACGAATTCCTCATCCTGTGCGAGAACATCACCCCACTGGCCACCGCCATCCACAGCATGCAGACACTTGCCCACCGCATACACCAGTCGCTTGACCAGCCACTGGAAGTGCAGGGCGTTGAACTCCGCCTGCGGGCCAGCATCGGAGCGTCCCTGACCAACGGCAGCACCACAGTGGAGGCACTGATCCACCACGCGGACACCGCCATGTATCGAGCAAAGACCGCTGGGCCGGGCGGAACAGCCATCAGACTCCTCGACCACTGACCCAAGGCCGAACCCGCAAGCGCTGCCGCGGGCGTCGCCCACGTCCACGGCAGGTGCGGATCTGGGCCGTTTTGCCTGCCCGACAGCGGGAACGCGGAGAATCGCGTGGTCGTTCGGACCTAAGCGACCCCGCCGGCCGGTCGGTTCGAGCCGGCGGGGTCTTCGCAGCCGGTCGCCCCTACGGTGGCGCTTCGGATCGAGCAAACCGGGCACTGACCGGCCACGGCCGGGGTAGAGGCACGCCGGCCTGTGGTCTGGTGTGCGCACCCTCTTGCACACCCCGGGAGCTGGCGCGGTCGTGAACGATCTGAACCTTCCGAAGTACCTGCAGGACCTGCTCGACACGTCCCGCTCCGGGATGGGCGCCGGCGATACCACCGGAGGCCTGCAAACATCGCTGCAAGGCATCGCCGACGCCGGGATCGCCGCCGGGATCGCCGACATGGTGGCCGTCACCGAACGTCGCGGCCAGCAGGTGGAAACGATCCTCGCCAGCCACAACACCGTGAGCAAGGCCGACCAAGCCCAGTACGAGTTCAACGAGGGCCCGTGCATCCAGGCCGCCTACGAGGACGGCCTGCTCTACAGCGAAGATCTCAGCGCCGAGACCCGCTGGCCCCGGTGGGCCCCCACCGCCTGGTCCCTGGGAGTCCGTGCCGTACTCAGCGTCCAGCTCTACAACGACTCCCACCGCCTCGGTGCGCTCAACCTCTATTCAACTCGGACCCGCCAGTACGGCCATGAAGAGCTGACCATGGCCCGCTACATCGCCACCAACGCCTCACTCGTGCTCGCCCACTTCCGCCGCGACGAAAACCTGTGACTAGCCATCGACGCCCGCCACCGCATCGGACTGGCACAAGGCATCCTCATGGGCCGCTACCGCCTCACCGCCGACCAAGCCTTCACCGTCATCCGACGCATCTCCAACGACCAACAGCAGAACTGGCAGCCGTCGCCGCCGAAATCATCCAAAACAACGGGCTACCAGCCCAACTGTCCGGCGGTGCGCAGTAGGGCAGCTGGAAGAAAGGGGACCGAGCAGCATCACGGACGTCCGCGGCCGTGACGTCACCTCCCCGCCATCCGTGTCGATGTTTCACCCCAAGGTCTTGCGATCACCCCCAGTTGCGCGCAGAAAGGTTGCGCCTCTGGCCCAGAATTCCACGCTGACGGGAAGCGAACCTGCCGAGCCGTTACTGCATGTAATCGCTCAAGACGCGGCAGTCTGGGGACGCCACCGGGCAGGCTGACAGACTGGGGCCAGTTGCCGATGAGAGCCCATCAGGTGACCTACTCGATGAAGTGCAGGTTGTCATGACGATGGAAATGGCCCCGCTGCCAGGAGGTCGTGGCCTCGATGGCGCTTCCGCCGCCGGCGGTGATGAGCATCTAGTCGAGCAACTGTTGGATCTGGCTCGGCTTCATCTGGACATGGACCTGGCCTGGGTCTCTCGGTTTACGAACACGACCCAGGTGGTCGAGGCGGCCAGCGGTGATCTGGGCCGGGACAAGGTCGAAGCCGGTTATGCGGCACCGCTGGAAGGTTCCTACTGCGTGCGGGTGGTGAACGGGACCCTGCCTGCGGTGATCCCGAATGCACTTGCCAACCCGACGACAGCCGCTCTGGACATCACCCACCAGCTGGGCATTGGAGCGTATGTCGCAGTGCCGTTGCGCCAGGACGGCAGGCAGATTTACGGGACGTTGTGTTGTTTCGCGAGTGCCGCTCGACCCGACCTGGGGGCAGCGCAGCTGCGGTTCATGGAGTTCCTAGCGGCCATGATGACCCATGTGCTGCGCAGCGGGCACGAAGCGCAACGCGCTCACGACCGCGACCTCGAAACTGTGCACCGTGTGATCGCCGACGGCCAACTACAAATTGCCTTGCAGCCCATCTTCGGCCCTTCCGCAGCCGCGCCGGTAGCCTTCGAAGCGCTCGCAAGGTTTCCGTCCTCAGGATGGTCCACGGAACAATGGTTCATTGTGGCGAACCGGATCGGCGCTGGAGTGGACCTCGAGCTCGCCGCCCTCGCGCAAGCTTTACACGCTTTCAAGTCGATCCATGCCGCCGCTTACCTAACGGTCAACCTGTCCCCGGGCGCACTGGATGATCCACGACTACCAAGCCTACTTGTAGGGCACCCGTGCGGGCGGCTGATCATCGAAGTCACCGAACACGAGCAGGTTGACGATTACCCGCGCCTACGCCGCAACCTGGCCGCACTCCGCAGGCGCGGAGTGAAAGTGGCCGTCGATGACGCCGGGTCCGGGTACGCAGGCATGCGGCATCTGGTCGAATTGGCACCGGACCTGATCAAAATGGACTTCCATCTCACCCACAACATCGACCGTGATCCCGCACGGCAAGCCATGGCCACCGCGCTGGTAGCCTTCGCCGCTTCCACCGGCGCCGCACTGTTGGCCGAGGGAGTAGAAACCGCCGACGAACTGCAAGCCGTCCGCGAACTCGGCATCCCCTACGTCCAAGGATTCCTGCTCGGCCTGCCGGTACTGGTCTCCTCGACCACGGAACGCTGAAAACCGGACTGACTGAAAGCTATGAGGGACCCCGCGCATGTTGCACCTCCTCCCCCCGCACCTCCAACCCCGAGACGTCACCACCGCAACGACAACGACCTTCGTACTGGCCTGGGTGGGCGCGCTAACCAACCTAGTCTTCTCCGTGCTGGACACCGACCTGGTCGGGGCAGGCATCGCAGTGACGGCGGGGCTCCTGATCGCAGCAGCAGCACTCTGGATCCGGCGTGCCAAACGGATTCCCAGCAGCGTCTGGACCGCCATCCCGTTCGTCGCGATTACAGCCATCCTAGTCGTGGACCTGGCCACCCACGACGCATCGGTCCAGGCACAGTTGTTCTTCCTCTTCCCGGTGCTGTTCGCGGCTGTCCAGCTTCGCCGGGTCGGAGCGATCGTGGTGACAACGGCCGCGTTGGCGGCCCTGATCGTTGTCGTCGGTAGTCAGCTGCCCTTCACCGAAGCCGGCCCGGCCATCGGCTACATGGCCGCGGTCATGACCACCACCTCGGTCCTGCTCGTCCTCGCCGGCGAACGACAAGACCGCCTAATCCAACGCCTCCAGCAGCTCGCCGCTGCCGATCCTCTCACCGGATTGGCTACCCGCAACGTACTTGACCAAGCAGCAAGGTCCGCGTTGTCCGGCGCCAACTCAGACAGCGGAACCTGCCTGGCTCTCCTGGACATCGACAACTTCAAGACCATCAACGACACACACGGGCACCCCGCCGGCGACGCGGTACTGGTGCAGCTGGCCACGAGGCTCATGGCTGGGACCCGTCCCACCGACGTCATCGGTCGCCTGGGCGGCGACGAAATCGCTCTCCTACTCCCCGCCTGCACCCTGAACGATGGATCAAGCAGACTCCACCACCTGCTCGACCAACTCCGACAACACCGCTTCCGTATCGACGACATCGATGTCCCGGTAACCGTCAGCGCCGGCATCGCCCACGCACCCACACAGGCCAACGACCTCCGAGAGTTGTACACCGCCGCCGACACCGCCCTCTACCAAGCAAAACGATCGGGAAAAGACCAGATGGCGGTCTGGCGATAAGCCAGACCAGCTGAGGACAGACAGCCGGGACTCAAGGTGGCAGGCTGAGCACGATGAAAGGTTCGCAGGGTTTCGTCGCTGACGATCAGCACTGGCAGGTGCAGCTGCGGCTGCTCATCGGGTTTGTCGCCGCCGAGCACCGGTGGCCGCACCAGTCCCCGCAGACCCCACTCGCGGAACGTCGCTTGGATACTGGCTGGGCAACCAGCGACGCACCAACCCGCCGATCGACCCACACCGGCAACAACAACTCGACGAACAACTGCCCGGCTGACGCCACGGCCGGACAGGGCCGCCGCTCAAGGGTCCGGCCGAGGACCCGGTTCCGGTCAATCAGACCATCGACGGCGTGCCCAACGAACAATTCTGGACAGCGCGACTGACTCATCTTCGCGCGTTCGTCGACGAACACGGCCGCATGCCGCGTCGTACGCCCACTACCCCTTCACAGGAGCGATCCCTGTCCGTGTGGTTGGCCAACCAGCGTCGCTACCTGGCCGCCGGCCATCTAGCACCTCACCGGGAGGAGCAACTCGACATCCTGCTTCCCGCGTGGCGATACTCGACTTCGCTGCCGGTTCCGGGCCAGCGCACCGACGAACTTGCCGTGCTCACCGCGCGACTCATCCGGCGGGAGGCCCGCTGGGCCGACAGCCTCACCCAACTCGTGTCATTCATCCACACCCAGGGGCGACTGCCGCGCAGCACCGCCGATGACCGGGGCGAGCGCCGATTGGCGGACTGGCTCCACACGCAACGGCGCAATCACCGCAAAGGCCTGCTCCAGCAGGGTCGCCGGCATCAACTCGATCAAGCACTGCCGGACTGGCAGCACCACACGACCGCTCCGTTCCCCCCCACGTTCACCCCGCCGGCGCCTACTTCAGATCCTGTCGCTTCCACCGGGCATGAGGCGCCTGGGTCGGCGGCGTGCTCGCGCAGCGGGTTCCAGTCGAACGAGGACAGTTGGATACGGCAGCTCTCGGCCGTCGCCGAATACCTGGCAGCCGCCGTTATCGTCGTCCGGTGTCGGTGATCAACATGCTGGGCCTCACGGAGTAGACGCCACCTTGGGATACAGCGACAACGAGCGAATCTGGGCCACACGGCTGGCCGACGCCGCAGCGTTCCACCGCGAGCACGGCCGACTCCCCTCGGTCCGCCGGTCCGCCGACGACACCGAACTCCGGCTGGCGCGCTGGCTACAGACCCAGCGCGCCAACGATCGCCTGAGAACACTACGATTGGACCGCCGACGCCAGCTGGAACTGAAACTCCCAGATTGGGACCGGAACCCCCGAGGGCCCCTTCACCCTGCGAGCACCCACAACCCGCAGGACGAACCCCCCGCACTGTAGCCAGGCGCGAATTCTCGCGGGAGTGCTCACGGATCGGACCCCTCCGAAAGGATGACGTCATCGTCACGTCGTGTGACTCATGCCCTCTGCGGGTATGGGATCTGCGCAGGTCACCGACGGCTGAGTAAACAGCCTCGATCCGGCGGCCGCCCGGATGGGAGCGGTCGATGTCCACCGACTCAGAAGACCGGCACCGAGGCTCGTGGGGCTTCCAACCCGAAGAGGGCATGTGGGAACAGCGTCTGGCCGAGCTGGTGCAGTTCGCCGCAGACGCAGGGCGTTGGCCTCGTGCGACGGGGAAGGCGCCGATTGCAGAGCGTCGCCTCGGCCAATGGCTCACCACCCAACGCCGTGAACTCCGCGGCTGCGCCTTGACCGAGCACCGACGACGTCGGCTGGACCAGCAACTGCCACAGTGGCACACAGCCGGCGTGATCACGCCGGCCCCTCCGGCACCACATCCTCATGCAGCGCCTTGATCTCGGCACTTATTCTGGACGGATGGCAACTGCTGGACAACGTCCAGCGTGTGGCTGCACTCCCCGGCCCGGTGAAGTGGTGTACCGGGTCTGCGGCCACCGCAGCAACGGTGACAACGACAGCTCATGGTCGGACTTCACCCTGTGCGCCGAGCATTGGCAACCCGAAAAGCCTTACCAGGTCCGCTTAGCCAGCGGTCTGTCCGTCACGGTCACCGGGCTCTACCCCGACGGGGAACCCACCGCGGTCCTGCCCTGCGCCGGCTGCGGGACCCTCGTCGTCCGTGGCGCCCGCGCCGGCTACACCCATCACGCCTGCTCCCGGCAGTGCGCGCAACGGACCGCCCGCACCGCCCGCCGCCGCGCGAAGCATCAACGGCTCGCCAACGAGATCATGTGAACGAGACCTTGTTTGCATCACCAGTTCTCAACTCCCCGACTTCACTCATTCGGATTATTGGCACCGGGCGGCAACGCGGATTACAACGGTGATGCACAGCCGGTGGTCCTGCCGCTGGGGCAGGGCCACCCGTTCTTGGAAGGGGTGATTGCTGTGCTGGGATTCGATCCAAGTGTCTTCGACGCGTTCGCCGGGGTCGACAGGGTGACCTCGAAGCTGGCCGGTGAACCGGGCGGGCCGCGGTTCATGCCGATGGATGTCTACCGCCAGGGCGACCACTACGTCCTCAATGCTGACCTGCCGGGCCTGGACCCGGGCAGCGTGCGCATCGATGTCGAGAACGGCATCCTCACCATCCAGGGACAGCGCACCCCAGCCGCGACTGACGGCGTGCAGTGGGTGGCGCGGGAACGGTTCACCGGGTCCTACCTTCGCAAGCTCTCCCTCGGTGACGGCATCGACGCGGAGAAGATCACCGCCGGTTACCGCGACGGAGTGCTGTCGCTGATCATGCCCATCGCGGATCGGGCCAAGCCGCGCCGCATCCAGATCGATGCCCTCGGCGAGGTACACAGCGAGACAACCGTCGCCGCCGGCGATTCACCGCCGGCGAAGGAACTCACCAACTGACCATCCGCAGAGCAATTCAGAGCACGCGTGGAGGTGGGCCTATCGAGCATCAACGAGGGGTTTCCGTCGTCCTCCCTGGACGGTGAACCTGTGGCCCCGCCGGCTTCAGTCCCCCGCCGGCGGGGCCACCACCGTAGGTAGGGGACCCCCATCACAGAACTGTTGTCGAGGTCTCCACCGGCAGCGCATGGCCCGCATCTACTAGTCCCGGACCACCCTCAGATGCTTGATGAACGCGTCGATATCGGCGCGCCGATACCGGGGCATCGACAGCACGAACACCTTCGGAAAGGCCTTCCGATCGGTCAGTGCCCGCAGCGACGTGAGTGAAATGCCCCCGAGGTACGCGGCGGCCTGCTCCCGATCCATCAGCGCCGGCCAGTCCATCACCGGGTGCTCTGCGTGGCCGCAGCCATGCGCCGGAGACGCCGACGTCATGCTCGTCGACCGGCCCTGACCCACAGCCCTCGCAGTAGAAGCCCGACAATGGCGGCCATCACCACACCTGCATCGATCGCCGTCTCGACCCGGACCTGTCCGCCGGTGCCATGACCCACCGCCAACACCGCGCCGACGCCGACGCACCAGACCAGCACGCCAGCCACCCACCACACCGGATGCAGTCTGTGGTCGGTGGTCTGCGGCTCTCTCGTTCTGTCCACAACTGGTGAGTGTTCCAAGATCATTGCGTCTGTCATAGGACAAAGACCACACCGAGCGGCTCCTCGCACCAGACTAAACCGAGGACGACTGCCAGCAGACGGGGCGCTACATCCCCGCGACCACCATCGTCCTCGGCGGAGCTCAACGAGATACCGCTGCCGCTCGACGTTCGAGGTGACCACTATCGTCGGATTGTGATTCGCTTCTTGTCCCGCGCCGAGGTCGCCGAACACATCGGCGTCAAGCCCGACACACTCGGCCGCTACCGGGTTCCCGCGCCCGATGCCGAGGTCGGCCGCGTCCGCGGTTGGCTCCCCGCGACCATCGACCTGTGGAACGCGCAGCGGCCCAGCGTCGCCGGACGGTGAGTCGTGGTCAAGGGAGAACAGACACTTGATGGCGACGACGCTCGATGGAGCCTGCACTTGGAAGCCGTTGCTGAGCATGTCGCCCGGACCGGACGACTGCCATCCATGGCGAAGGGTGTCGACCCTCAGGAGCGATCCCTGGGCTATTGGATCAACAATCAGCGCCGGGCCCACTCCATCGGTCTGCTTCACCCTCACCGCGTCAGAAGGCTGAATGCAGCTGTCCCCATCTGGTACGACCGTTTCATGCACCGTGGACCGAGAGCGCGCGGCTGACAGGCCGTGTCCTCAGGCTTGGGCGGCGTCGTAGGCCTCGAGCACGGACTTCGGGAGCCGGCCGCGGTCGCTGACACCCATCTCGTTCGCGGCTGCCCAAGTGCGCACCTTGGACAGGTACGCGCGGTGCTCCGCCCGCTCGGCGGATGTCTTGTCCGCCACGGTCCGGCGGGCCTTCGCGGTCCGCGGCAGCCTGCGGCCGGCGGTCACGTAGGAGGCGAGCGCCTTCCGCAGTGCGGCGGCGTTGCGCTTGGAGAGGTCGATCTCGTAGATCGCGCCGTCGAGTGCGAAGGCGACGGTCTCGGCCGCCTTGCTGCCGTCTAGGTCGTCGGTCATGGTCACAGAGGTGATGGAAGCCACGCGGGAAACCTTAGGACACGTGCCTGCCGGCTCTTTGGATCTTGGAGTTCGCCCGCGCCGTCTCGTTTCATAACGCAGTTCGCGGGACAGAGATCTTGTGCGGCTCCGCTTGCCACCCGGGGACGAGCGGATGGACGTAGGTCCCGCCGGTTCAGAGACGCAGCCGGCGGGGCCGCACCTTTTCTTCCGGTCAGCGCGCTGTCAGCTGCACTTGTACAATGTAAAGCGTCGGTCTGGCTGCTGTTTCCCCGGGTGTGGCCAGCCCGACATCACTCGCTCCGTCCCGTCTGCTGATCGCAGGCGGGGCGTTTTGTTTCCGGTGGTGGCAGGTTGGGGACCGGGGTCGACATCCAACGGCGAGGAGCGGACATGGCCGACCAGGTCACAGAAGCGAAGACAGCAGCAGCGGAGAAGGCAGCGGGCAATCATGACGTCGGGGTCAACGCCGACGAGCCGAGCAGTGCCGACAAGGGTCAGGACCGTTGCGCTCCTGATCCGGTCACCGGCGACACGGAGCACCACGCCGGGCAGGCTCATGCTGCCGACAACGCGTCGAACGAGCCGCCGGCATGACGGTGGAGTCGTGAACCCGGAGGAGATGAACGCGGACCTGCGGAGGATCGAGCAGGACGAGGTGCCGCGCACGGCGGATGAGCTGCGTGCGCACCTGACCCGGCTGGACGAACTAGCTGGTGAGGTCGAGCTGCTGCCCGCTGGTGGTATGCAGTCAACGCTGGCGTCGATCACTCAGCTACGGCTGCGCGTGACAGGCCGGCACAACTATGCTCTGCTGAACGGAACCGGCTGAGATCACCTGACCTTGCTTTACCCCGTCGCCGGCGACAGGCGGCTCCACGCCCGGCTGGCGTGGCTACGATCCTGCGAACCCGACGGAGCGCAGCGAATGAGCCCGGAAGGCCGAGCTGGGGTGGGGGACCGAGTTCCCGCTCTGGCAGGTGGGGCAGACGAACACGACCCCGGGCAGTCCGGTCAGCCCTCGCATTCCCCGCATCAAGGTGGTTGAACACGATCCGCAGACGGCGTCGATGGACCCTGTCCCCTCGAGGAACACTCGACCCTTGAGCGGCTTCCAGAATACGCAGGTGAGATCGTCGCCAGCGTCCGGGATGGTGACGACCTTCAGAGGGAAGTGCCGGTTCCTCATGGGCGTCTCCTCGTCCGCGTGACTGGGTGGGAACTCGTACAGGTTTTATATCCGCTGGGTGCGCAACGCCACGCCCTCGAATGGGTTGAGTTCAAACGATACGAATTACCGACAGTGATGAACGCAGACGCCGTAATGGGCCATCTGGCGGATGGACGGATCACCGCACTCCGAATGCGTGACTTAAGTGCATTACCGCAGGTATCTTGCATGGCGTGCCCGAGCGAGATTCCGCCCAGTGGTCCACTTGTCAGCGCTGCGGTCTACCCAAAGATCGAGAATGGATCCAGCTCGCACGGCGAATCGCGACGACCATGCCAGCCCGTACGGCCGGACCCGTGTACGTCTGTGCCAAGGGGCACCTGGACGGTTGAAGTCTGGCAGCTCTTGGCCACCGTTTGACCCCCGGCCCGCCGCGGCCACCTGCCCTCTAGGTCAGGCGTGTGCCGGGAAGACACGCACGCCGCATGCCTCGCCGCCCGACTACAGCCGCGGCAGAGCTCGTCCACCGCGAAGGAAGGATAAACACCGAGAGCATGCTGATCTTTAGTCGGCACTCCTCGGGCCGCCCGCGCAGAACTGAACCGGGCATGGCCAGGACTGCTGAGCACAGCTCACCCGTTGTACGGGTGCACACCCGCTTCGGCGATGAACCGGCGTGAACAGCGTGCCTCACGAATGGTGCAGCGCGGCACCACGTGCATACGTGACGACCGCAGCGCCGACGAGCACGCCCCACACCCCCACGGCGCTGGCAACGACGAGGTCCAGCCACGTGGGCAACAGCCACGGGAAGGATCCCGCGATGAACAGCAGAGCGAACGCGATGCCGACGACGGCAACCAGCCGCCGTCGTCGCGCCGACCTCGTTGGCACCGGAAGAGCTAGAACGACGACCGCGAGTGCGAGGAGTGCCAGGTGTACGGCCCCGATGATCGCACTCGCGAGGAGGACGACCAGGTCTGCCGCAAGGTCGATGTCGACGACCGGATAACCAGTCGCCCCAACGCCAGCAACGCGATCACGAAAGCCAGGAGCGTGACTCCAAGAGCGACGAGCGCGATCACCGTACTCACCGACCAGCCAGTGCCGCGTAGGGCGAACGTGCCTGCCGCGCCGGCTCCCCAGGCGATGACCACGAAGAACAGGCCCTCTCCCGCCCACGACATCTGCAATTGCCCCTCATCGACCCAGCCCGGAACGGATTCGAGTGTTGGGGGCAGTGGCGGCAGGGTCGCGAGCAACGCCAGCGACACGCTAGCAAGAATCACTCCCGCGATCCATAGAGCCGCAAATGCCATCACTTTGCGGCTGGCCGACGTTACGGAAGGGGACGCGCTTGCACCCTCACCATAGTGGATCACGATGTCCAGGCTATGCGCGAAGCGGCCGACGTCCCACGGACCATGCCGCCGCTTCTCGAACCGTGGTCTCGAGCCAAACGCTCAGGAAGCAGCTGCTCCCGGGCGCGTCCGATGTTTCGAGGACCGGACAAGCGACGGGTTCGCTCGGGGAAAATCTGGTCGGCGACATCCTCTGGGTGTCACGATGGTAGGCATGGACGGTGTCGATTGGTCACTTTTCCGTGTGGTGACGATGAACGTCTACGGACCGTCCAATCCCGACTGGCCGCGTCGGTCCACGCTCATCGCGGACACCATCCGACAGCTCCAGCCCGACGTGCTCGCCCTACAAGAGGCTCCCCTCGACGACCGGCTGGCGGAGCTCCTCGATGTCGACCAGTCCGCATCACCGATCAGGCACGCGAGACCCTCCCTTGGTGCGCGGCGACTCTGATCGAACTGGACACGCCCCTCGGTGAAGCACTCGTCGTCCACCACAAGCCGAGCTGGCCGTTCCCCGCCGAGTCCGACCGTCGGGAACAGGCCCTCTTGCTCGCGCAGGGACCGCTCGCACGGCCCGACGACGAGAATCTAACCGCGGCTGCGGCTACCCGGTGCGGGTCGGGTGGCAGGAAACATTCGAGCTGAGCAGGCATACGCTCAGACCGTACTGCTCGGGCTGAAGTCCGCTCCGGTGTCGTCGCTCCCCTGACGTTCGCGGCCTGACTCCGGCCATACCCAGTCCTTCACCTCGGGCAGGTCGTCCCCGTGCTCGCGGGTGTACCGTCGCGCCCGGGCGCGCTGGTCGACCATGTGCTGGCGGAGCACGGCTGCTCGGCTGCCAAGTGTCGGCACCTGGTCGATCACGTCCATCACCAAGTGGAACCTGTCGATATCGTTGAGCATCACCATGTCGAACGGTGTGGTAGTAGTGCCTTCTTCCTTATAGCCGCGGACATGCAGACCGGAGTGGTTGTTACGGCGGTAGGTCAGCCGGTGGATCAGCCAGGGATACCCGTGGTATGCGAAGATGATCGGCCGGTCGGAGGTGAAGATCGCGTCGAAATCGCGGTCACTGAGTCCGTGCGGGTGCTCGTGGTCGTCCTGCAGCCGCATCAGGTCGACGACGTTTACGAAGCGAATGCGGAGTTCGGGTACTTCCGTGCGCAGGATGGATACTGCTGCGAGGGCCTCAAGCGTGGGGACATCCCCGGCGCAGGCCATCACCACGTCCGGATCTTCTGGTCGGTGCGATGCCCATTCCCAGATGCCGAGTCCCCTGGCGCAGTGCAGCGCGGCGTCGTCTGCGCCCAACCAGTCAAACACCGGCTGTTTGCCAGCCACGATAACGTTGACGTAGTCCGAGGAGCCCAGGCAGTGCTGAGCCGTCGACAGCAGGGTGTTCGTGTCCGGCGGCAGGTACACGCGGACCACCTCGGCCTTCTTGTTGACGACGAGATCGACGAAACCCGGGTCCTGATGCGTGGCGCCGTTGTGGTCCTGCCGCCAGACGTGCGAGGTGAGGAGGTAGTTCAGCGATCCGATCGGCTTGCGCCAGCCCAATGAGCGTGTGGTGCGTAGCCATTTGGCGTGCTGGTTGAACATGGAGTCCACGATGTGCACGAACGCCTCATAGCAGGAGAAGAGGCCGTGCCGCCCGGTAAGCAGGTAGCCCTCCAGCAGGCCCTGGCAGACGTGCTCGGACAGGATTTCCATGACCCGGCCGGACGGCGCGAGATGGTCGTCTATCGGCAAGATCTCGGCCTGCCACACCTTGTTGGTGACCGCGTACACGGCGTCCAGCCGGTTGGATGCGGTCTCGTCTGGGCCGACGAGCCGGAAGTTGTCCGGATTGTCGGCCATGACGTCGCGAAGGTAGCCACCGAGCAACCTGGTTGGCTCGTGCACCGATGCGCCGGGGTCGGACACCTCCACGGCGTGCTCCCGGAAATCCGTCAGCTGCAAGGGCTTGCGGAGCAGACCACCGTTCGCATGCGGGTTGGCGCTCATCCGCCGCCGGCCCGACGGCGCCAGGGCGCTGATCCGGGCGGCCGGGCGGCCTTGCTCGTCGAACAGCTCGTCCGGCCGGTACGAACGCAGCCATTCCTGCAGCAGGACGAGGTGTTCCGGATTGCTACGGGTCTCCGCCAACGGTACCTGGTGAGCCCGCCAGGTGCCCTCGACCGGCAGGCCGTCCACCACGGCCGGGCCGGTCCAGCCCTTGGGGGTAACGAACAGGATCATCGGCCACGGCCGGCGGGGCGTGCCGGGGGTCGAGCGTGCCTCCTCCTGGATCGCCCGGATGCGTTCGAACACCTCGTCCATCGTGCCCGCTAACTGCTCGTGCAGGAGGGCCGGGTCGTCACCCTCCACCGTGAACACCTCGTGGCCATATCCGTGCAGCAGGGCTAGCAACTCCTCCCGCGGGATCCGGGCCGGCACCGTGGGGTTGGCGATTTTCCAGCCGTTGAGGTGCAGGATCGGTAGCACGGCACCGTCCATGACTGGGTCCAGCAGCTTGTTGGCGTGCCAGGAGCTGGCCAAGGGCCCGGTCTCGAACTCACCGTCCCCGATAACCGCCGCGGCGATCATCTCCGGGTTGTCCAGCACCGCGCCGTAGGCGTGGGCCAGCACGTATCCCAGCTCCCCACCCTCGTGGATCGACCCGGGAGTCTCGGGCGCGACATGGCTCGGGATGCCGCCCGGAAAGGAGAACTGCCGAAACAACTTGCGCAGGCCGTCGGTGTCCTGGGTGATATGCGGATACACTTGCGAATAGGTGCCATCCAAGTAGGCCGACGCCACGGCCGCGGGGCCTCCGTGACCCGGTCCGACCATGAAGATCATGTCCGTGTCCCGGTTCCGGATGATGCGGTTGAGATGGGCGTACAGGAAGTTCAGGCCCGGCGTGGTGCCCCAATGACCAAGCAACCGCGGCTTTACGTCCTCGGGAACCAAATCACGCTGCAGCAAAGGATTATCAAGCAGGTAGATTTGTCCCACCGATAGGTAGTTGGCCGCTCGCCACCACGCATCGAGGTCAGCTTGCTCCGATTCCCCGAGCACGCCCGCAGTTGCAGATGACTGCACACCCACCACCAACCTCCCGCGCCAGGACAACGGTCCCGATGACCCGCTCCCAATACTTCGAATCATCCTTGCCGGTTGGGTACCCGAGGTAACGGCGGGGTGAACATTGACAGCGCCCCACGCCCCGCCGGGGTTTGTCCGGTGGTCGGCGTAGGTGATCCAGACACGCCGGGTGCGCTTGGCGGGCAGGGTCGGACATGTCGGACACGCTTGATGGCATGACAACGACGTCAGCAGGCTGGATGGACCAGCAGCAGTTCGCGCAGGCCCTGGTGGCGCGAGCCCGTCAGGAAGGCCTGGAGTTGATCGGCCCGGGAGGTCTGCTGACCGGGTT
>NZ_WLYK01000023.1 GCF_009707545.1 Nakamurella alba
CCATCGACATCGACATCGACGTTCTCCATGGGGCCGGGACTTTCACGGTCGGCGTCGCTGTCCCTTTCAACGTCAACGTCAACGTCAACGTCAACAGCAGCCCCGGCCCCGGCCCCGGCCCCGGAGTCGGAGTCGGAATCGGAATCGGAATCGGCCGAGCCGGGGACCTCAGCAGTCATGGCGACAGGAGCGCCGGCAGCGCCGCCACCGTGACCGGCCTCAGCATCGGTGGTGGCGGCATCGTCGGTGGCGTGGGCGCCGGTGGCGGCACGCTCGTCGACCACTGTTGCGGTGGAGAGGTTCTCGACACCGTCACCGTCACCGGCACCGGGGCTGCCGGGCCACAGCTCCACCTCGCCACCGACGCTGCCGCGGGCGGCGGTGGTGGCGGGATCGTCTTCCTCGGGCAGTGTCGGGTCGGGGCGGCCCGCGGCCGGATCAGGCCCGGGCGGGGCGTCCTCACGGCCACGGCGCCGGCGGGAGCGGAGCTCTCCCTTGGAGTACTTGGCCAGCTTCGCCGCGGGACCGGCCACACCGGGCACCGACAGGGCGGCCATCAGTTCCAGCTGCTGCGCCTGCACCCGCGCGACCAACGCCTGCCCGGCAGCGATCCGGGCCACCAACTCGCGGCCACCCAGCTCACCCACCTGCAGCCCCTCGAGCAGATCGACCGCGACCACCCAACCCAGGCCGTGCTCACCGGCAACGATCACAGCGACCTCCCCTCGGCGACGTCAGCGGCGCCCCCGCGCCTTCTCCCACTACAGTACCTGATCACAACCTACAATTCGAACACAAGAACGATCGGGACTGAATGTTCACCCTTTTGCCGATGGTCGGGAACCGTTGCTAGAGGGCATCTCTCGCGCACGCCACCAACAAGCGGTTCGGTGTTCGCCGACAACGCCTGCTGTGGAACCCATCCAGTGGTAGCAGAACGCGCCGACAGTCGGCATGGGCCGTCGTGAGCGGGTCGGTCGCGTTGTCCTTCGTTCATCCCGCACCCGATGCCCGAACCTCGTCATCTTCACTGTCCCTCTGCGTTCCGGCAGACTCTGTGACTCACAAGGACGGTGTACTTCATGGCACCGACACTGCAGGTGTCGCAGGGACCCTCACCCTTCACGGCGCAGTGAGGGTTCAGTCACCTGCGGATCTTTCCGAGGGGACCTGAGGCAGATCTCCGCGGGGAAGGGCGAACAGCTCCGATGTGCCGTTCTGAACAGGTGCCTGCAGTCAGGTGCCGACACCGCCCTCCTCGCAACGACCTTCGCTCTCGGCCGTCCACTGAGAGTCCCTCGCGCTGCCAACTCTTCGGTCGACATGCAGTGCGTCCCAGCGCTGTCGACCGCAGAGCCGGACGCGGCGGTGCGCACAGGATGAAGCATCACACCCGTGGACCGAGCGGCGATGCTGCTGCATGCCGAACAGCATCGCGCAGAACAGGATCGTGCCGAACAGGATCGTGCCGAACAGGATCGCGCCGAACAGCATCGCGCCGAACAGCGTCGCGCCGAACAGGATCGCGCCGAGCAGCGTCGCGCCGAACAGCGTCGCGCCGAGCAGCCGTCGCCCCGAACAGTCCTGCGGAGCGGAGTGCATCCACCTCGGCAATCGAACCCGGTGACCACACCGCCGGAGCGGTCTCCGGGATGCAGCGACAGAACCAAAGGGTCGGGCAGCAATCAGTGGGAATCTCCACGGCCTCGGACTTGTCGGTCACCGCACGGACCTGGTGTGGCCGGCGGCCGGTACCTCGATCATCGTGATCACGGATTGACGCTCCACCTGCAGCGTGGGCGGTGCAGCGGACGGCATCGCGACCCGGTACCGCTTCGGGAGAAGCGGGTCACCTGCGACCCGGCCCTGCGATGCGGCACAGCGGTTGAGCCCGACCTGCGACCCGGCTCTGCGAATCGGCGGCCGGTCGGTTCAGCGACCCGGCTCGGCGACCCAGCAGCTGCTGTGGGGACCCGCTTCCGGGGAAACGTGTGACGACGGCAACGGGCCGCACCCACCCGCACCTCGGCGACCTCGGCGGCCACGTCGCCGCACCCCGGCGCCCAGACCACAGCGCCGCACCACAGACGATGCAGAACGCAGCCGGTGAAGCGTGACCTGCGAAGCCCGTTCGCCCAGGGCCGAGCCGGGGATCGCGGCGCTGTCGGGGCCGGGCAGTAGTCTCTTGCCTCATGGTGACCGTCCGCGACCGACTAGCCGCGCCTGGTCCGCATTTCTCGGTGGAGTTCATGCCCCCGCGGAGCGACGAGGAAGAGGCCTCGCTCTGGCTTGCCGTTCGCCGGCTGGAACCGCTGCAGCCCGCGTTCGTCTCGGTGACCTACGGTGCCGGCGGCTCCCGCCGCGACCGCACCATCCGGATCACCGAGCGCATCGCGACCGAGACCACCCTGCTGCCGGTCGCGCACCTCACGGCCGTCGGACACTCCGTCGCCGAGCTGCGTCACGTCATCGGCTCGTACGCCTCCGTCGGCGTCCGCAACATCCTGGCCCTGCGCGGCGACCCGCCGGGGGAGGACGTCACCGCCGAGTGGGTCAAGCACCCGGAGGGCGTGGAGTACGCCGAGGAACTGGTCGCGCTGATCAAGCGGCTCGGCCCGTTCTCCGTCGGCGTCGCCGCCTACCCGGACATGCACCCCCGCTCGCCGGACCCACAGTCCGACATCGAGTTCTTCGCCGCGAAGGTGCGGGCAGGTGCCGACTACGCCATCACACAGATGCTGTTCTCCGCGCAGGACTGGGTCGGTCTGCGTGACCGGGCCGCATCCGTCGATGTGGACATCCCGCTGCTGCCCGGGATCATGCCGGTCACCTCGTACCAGCGGCTGATGCGGATCTGCGAGCTGTCCGGGCAGAAGGTGCCGGACGACCTGGCCGCCCGCCTGCTCGAGGTCAAGGGTGACGCCGCCGCCGGTCGGGCGATCGGCATGGAGCACGCGATCGACATGGCCCGGAAGCTGCTCGACGAAGGCGCACCGGGGCTGCACTTCTACACGTTCAACCGGTCGAAGGCGACGGTCGAGGTCCTCGAGGCGCTCGGCTGGGCGCCCACCCCCGCCCGCACCTGACCGACGGCCCCACCGACGGTCACTGTCCCGCAGCAACGATCGCCAGGAGGGGGAACGGATGGAGTTCGACGTCGTCGAACGGGCCTTCGGTCTGTCCTCCGCGGTGCTGCTGCTCGCCCTGCTGGCGATCCGCTTCTCCCGCAAGCTCGGCATGCCCTCGCTGCTGCTCTACCTGGGCATCGGCCTGCTGCTCGGCAACCGCGGACTCGGCCTGGACTTCGGCACCACCGAGGCGCACACCATCCTCACCGAGAACCTCGGCCTCGCCGCCCTGGTCTTCATCCTGGCCGAGGGCGGGCTGACCACCCGCTGGTCCAACGTGCGCCCCGCTTTGGGGCTCGGCATCGCGCTGGCCACGGTGTCGGTGATCGTCTCCATCGTGGTGGCCGGGGCCGGCGTCTACTTCCTGCTCGGCGACGCCCTGAACCTCGACTGGAGGACGAGCCTGCTGTGGGGAGCGGTGCTGTCCTCGACGGACGCCGCCGCGGTGTTCTCGGTGCTGCGCGGGGTCGGGGTGAAGCCGCGGCTCGCCGCTGCCCTCGAGTTGGAGTCCGGGCTCAACGACGCCCCCGTGGTCATCGCCGTGCTGCTGCTCGCCGGAACCACCACCATCACCTGGACCGACCCGCTGCTGGTCGTCTACGAGCTGATCGCCGGCGGCGCCATCGGCCTCGCCCTCGGCTTCGGCGGTGCCTGGTGGTTGCGCCGCGGCGCGCTGCCGGCCGCCGGTCTCTACCCGCTCGCCGCCCTCGCACTGATCGGCGGGGCGTACGCCGCCGGCCAGTACGCGCACGCCTCCGGCTTCCTGGCCACCTATGTCGCCGCCCTGGTGCTCGGCAACTCGCAGCTGCCGCACCGCGCCTCGACGCTGTCCTTCGCCGAGGGTTTCGGCTGGATCGCCCAGATCGGCCTCTTCGTGCTGCTCGGTCTGTACGTCGACCCGGCCGGGCTGCCCGAGGCGCTGGTGCCGGGCATCCTGATCGGGCTGCTGGTGCTGCTGGTCGCCCGGCCGCTGTCGATCATCGCCGCCGCCACACCGTTCGGCCTGAAATTCAAGGAACAGGCGTTCCTGTCCTGGTCCGGGCTGCGTGGGGCGGTGCCCATCGTGCTGGCGCTGATCCCGCTGATGATCCGCAACAACGAGCAGTCCCGGGACTTCCTCAACATCATCGTGGTCATCGTGGTGATCTACACGCTGCTGCAGGGCACCTCGCTGCCCTGGGTCGCGCGCAAACTCGGGGTGATCCAGACCGGCCAGGCCACCGAGATCGAGATGGAAGCGGCCCCGCTCGAGCACATGAAGGCGCTGGTCCTGCAGGTCACGGTGCCGGCCGGGTCGAGGATGCACGGCGTCTACCTGTCCGAGCTGCGGCTGCCGGCAGGTGCGGTCATCTCGCTGCTGCTGCGGGGCGACACCCCGATCCCGGTGGCGCCCACCGTCCGGCTGCAGGCGGGGGACCAGCTGCTGATCGTCACCCCGGAGCGGCTGCGGTCCGCGACCGAGAAACGCCTGCGTGCGGTGACCCGTGGCGGCGCGTTGGCGAACTGGTTCGGCGAGCGCGGCGAACCCGGATCCGGCCCGGCGCACTGAGCTCCCGAGTGGCGCGATCATCCCTCCGCGTTTGGAACACTGTGAGGCGTGACCGACACCGGCGGACCTGCGCCCGACAGCACCGACAGCGACGTGCCGGCCCCGGCGCAACCCCCGCGGCGGATCGGGATCCTGGCCGCGCTGGCGCTGCTGGTCGTCGTGCTGGACCAGATCGTCAAGGTCATCGTGGTCGCGAACCTGGAGCCGGGGGTGCCGCACCGGGCACTCGGCGGGCTGGTCTACTTCACGCTGATCCGTAACCCCGGCGCCGCGTTCGGGCTCGCCGACAGCATGACCTGGCTGCTCTCGCTGATCGTCATCGCGGTGATCGTCTGGATCATCCGGATCGCCGGGCGGCTGCGGTCGACGATCTGGGCCGTCAGCCTCGGCCTGATCCTCGGCGGCGCGGTCGGCAACCTGATCGACCGGATCTTCCGCGCGCCCGGATTCCTCCGCGGGCACGTGGTCGACTACATCTCGCTGTTCGAGACGGCCGGCCAGCACTTCGCGATCTTCAACCTGGCCGACATGGGCATCACCTTCGGCGGGGTGATCCTGGTGCTCGCCGCGCTGCTCGGGGTCGAGGTCGACGGGCGGCGCACCAAGGACGTGGAACGGGAGCGCGCGGAGCAGAAGAGTGCGGAGCAGAAGAAGGACGAGCAGGCGGATGGCTGAGTCGCGGGCGTACCACGTCCCGGACGGGCTGGCCGGCCTGCGGGCGGACGCCGGGATCGCCCGGCTGCTGGGGCTGAGCCGGACGGCGGTCGCCGCCATCATCGACGCCGGCGGCGCCACCCTGGACGGACGCCCACTGGTCCGGTCGGAGCGGCTGGTCGCCGACGGTCTGCTCGACATCACGCTGCCGGAACCGGATGTCGCGCCGACCGTGGTGCCGCAGATGGTCGAAGGTCTGTCCATCCTGCACGAGGACAACGACATCGTGGTGGTCGACAAGCCGGTCGGCGTGGCCGCCCACCCGAGCCCGGGCTGGTCGGGGCCGACGGTGCTCGGGGCCCTGGCGGCGGTCGGCGTCCGGGTCACCACGTCCGGTGCCTCCGAGCGCCAGGGCATCGTGCAGCGGCTCGACGTCGGGACGACCGGCGTCATGGTGGTCGCGAAGAGCGAGCACGCCTACTCGGTGCTCAAGGACTACTTCCGCCACCGCCGGGACGTGGAGAAGGTCTACCACGCGGTGATCCAGGGCTACCCGGACCCGAGCACCGGCACCATCGACGCCCCGATCGGTCGACATCCCAAGTCGGACTGGAAGTTCGCGGTGATGGCCGGCGGCCGGGAGAGCGTCACCCACTACGAGACGGTCGAAGCGTTCCGGTCCGCGACCCTGGTCGAGGTGCACCTGGAAACCGGCCGCACCCACCAGATCCGGGTGCACTTCTCCGCCCTGCACCACCCGTGCGTCGGCGACCTGACCTACGGCGCCGACCCGGTGCTCGCGGCGAAGGTTGGCCTGGACCGGCAGTGGCTGCACGCGCGCAAACTCGGCTTCGTGCACCCCGAGGGCGGGCAGTGGGTCGAGTACGTCAGCCCCTACCCGGCAGACCTGCAGCATGCGCTGGACGTGCTCCGGGCGCCCTGATTCAGACCCGCCACCGTCAGGCCGAAACAGTCAGACCCGCCACTCCAGGGTGTGCTGGGTCAGGTCCGGCCGGACGCTCCACCGCACGGCCGCCACCATCACCGGCGGCGGGAGCAGGAACAGCGTCCACCCGGTGCTGGTCGCGCCGGCCGCGATCCCGACCTGGTGGGCCGGGTGGCCGGGCACCGACATCGGTGCCTTCGGCAGCGGCCGCCCGTCGAACCCGATCAGCACCAGGTACAGGTCCGGCAGCGACTCGTGGTCGATCGGGCCGGCGTTGTGCACCGCGGTGCGGACCAGCACCGCCCGTTCGGTGCCGTCCATCCGGTAGCCCGCGTTCGACAGGATCTCGTCCGCCGGATCGATGACGTCGAGCAGTGACACCGTCAGGCGCTCGCCGAACAGCCCGGTCGTCTCCAGCGGCGGGAACGACGGTGCGGCAGGGGGTGTCGCGTGCCGCGGAGCCGCCGGGTCGGGGACCGCGGTCGGTCCGGACGACGGCAGGGGTGGTGGGACGAACGGCGGCATCGACAGCGGCGCGAGGTCGGGGATCCGCGGGCCCGCCGGGACCGGAGGCACAGCGGGCGCTGGGGGTACAGGGGGTGCGGCGGGGAGCGCCTCGTCGAAGTGCCATGTCTGGGTGGCGCCGGGGTCCTCCTGCAGTGCTGCGGGAGCGGGGGGCTCGGCAGCGGGTTCGGGTTCGGGATCGTCGGCGCGGGCCCAGGAGGCGGTGCCGGGGATGCCCCAGGTGCCGGCGCCGGCCGGCAACGGGGCGGGTGTCGGTGCGGGTTCAGGTGCCGGTTCGGGGGCGGGATCCTCGGCGGGGGCGGGTGTCTCGGTGCCTTCGGGGGAGGTGGGGGTGCCGAAGGGGAACTCGCCCAGCGGCACCGCTCCGGCGATCGCCTGCTCGTGCGGCGGGACCGGGGAGGTCGGCGGGACCACACCCGGCGGGATCGCGGCCGGTGACAGCGCGGGGAGGGGTGCAGCCGGGAGGGGCGGTGCGGGCATGGGCGGGGCGGGGTCCGCGAAGGGCTGCGGGACCGGGGTGAACTGCTGGGGCGGCACCGGGTCGGCGAAGGGTTGCGGAACCGGGGTGAAACCGGCGGGCACCGGCGGATCCGCCGGCGGGAAGGGCGCGTTCTCCGGCACCGGGGCCTCGGCGACCGGGGGGTCGGCGGGCGGGAAGGGGGACGGGACCGGCTTCGCGAGGTCGGGTGCCGCCTGGGGGACAGACACGGGAACAGGCACGGCGACGGGGACGGGACCGGAGGGGGACGGCGCCGGGCCCTGGAACGCTCCGGTGACCGGGCCGGCCTGCGCGATCCGCCACAGCGCCTGCCGGTCGCCCTCGGCGATCAGCCGCAGCGGCATGCCGCGCTCGGCCATGGTGAGGAGCCGGTCGACGGCCTCCCGTGGACTCATCCGGGCCCGCCAGGCGGCGTCGTCCAGCCGGACGAAGTCGTTGTTGATGAGCTCGGCGAGGATCCGCAGATCCGCGGTGTCCGGCACGGGCCGCCCGCCGGGTCCGCCCGGCGTCGGGGGAGGAGTCGTCACGCCTCCGGACGCTACCCGGACGGGGCGCCCACCGGCAGGACCTTCCGGGCAACACCGACGACGAGTCCGTCGGCAACCCGGTCGGCAACCCGGTCGGCGAACCGGTCCGGCCGGACTGTCGGTGGCGACTGTTAGAACATCGCTGGGGGATGATGGTCGGGTCCCGCGGGCGGGACCGTTGGGCAGTGCGAGAGGCAAGGGGTACACGTGTCGGGTCAGGGTTCCGGAGACTCCTTCGTCCACCTGCACGTGCACACCGAGTACTCGATGCTGGACGGGGCCGCCCGGCTGGGCGGGCTGTTCGAGCGGGCCGCCGAGATGGGCATGCCGGCCCTGGCAATGACCGACCACGGCAACGTCTTCGGCGCGTTCGACTTCTACCGCCAGGCGAAGTCGGCCGGGATCAACCCGATCATCGGCATGGAGGCGTACGTGACGCCGGGGACGTCCCGGTTCGAGCGCCGCCCGGTGCGGTGGGCGGACGGCGGCGAGGACGACGTGTCCGGCGCCGGCGCCTACACCCACATGACGCTGCTCGCCGAGAGCACCGAGGGCATGCACAACCTGTTCCGGCTGGCCTCCCGGGCCTCGCTGGAGGGCTACTACTACAAGCCGCGCGCCGACCGTGAGCTGCTGCAGCAGTACTCGAAGGGCATGATCGCCACCACCGGGTGCCCGTCCGGCGAGGTCCAGACCTGGCTCCGCATCGGCGATTACGCGAAGGCCAGGGCCAGTGCCGCCGAGTTCCGGGACATCTTCGGCGCGGAGAACTACTTCCTCGAGCTGATGGACCACGGCCTGGGCATCGAGACCCGGGTGCACGAGGGCCTGCTGCGCCTCGGCCGCGACCTCGGCCTGCCGATGATCGCCACGAACGACCTGCACTACGTGGACGAGGCCGACGCCGACGCGCACGAGGCGCTGCTCTGCGTGCAGTCCGGCAAGACCCTGGACGACCCGAACCGCTTCAAGTTCGACGCCCGGGACTTCTACCTCAAGACGCCGAAGCAGATGCGCGACCTGTGGCAGGGCAAGTACGAGCTGCGCGAGGCCTGTGACAACACGCTGCTGATCGCCGAGCGCTGCTCGGTGACCTTCGACGAGGGCGCGTCGTACATGCCGCGGTTCCCCGTCCCGGAGGGCGAGGACGAGACCTCCTGGTTCGTCAAGGAGGTCGAGCGCGGCCTGGTCGCCCGGTTCCCCGACGGGATCCCGCCGGAGGTGCGCAAGCAGGCCGACTTCGAGGTCGGTGTCATCACCCAGATGCGGTTCCCCGGCTACTTCCTCGTGGTCGCCGACTTCATCAACTGGTCGAAGAACAACGGCATCCGGGTCGGCCCGGGGCGTGGGTCGGGTGCCGGGTCGATGGTGGCCTACGCCATGCGGATCACCGACCTGAACCCGCTGCAGCACGGCCTGATCTTCGAGCGGTTCCTCAACCCCGAGCGCGTCTCCATGCCCGACTTCGACGTCGACTTCGACGAGCGCCGGCGCGGCGACGTCATCCGGTACGTCACCGAGAAGTACGGCGACGACCGGGTCGCGCAGATCGTCACCTACGGCACCATCAAGGCCAAGCAGGCGGTCAAGGACTCGGCGCGCGTGCTGGGCATGCCGTTCTCCGTCGGCGACCGCATCACGAAGGTCATGCCGCCCCCGGTGATGGGCAAGGACGTGCCGCTGTCGAAGATCTTCGACCCGTCGCACAACCGGTACAACGAGGGCGGCGAGTTCCGTGCGCTGGTCGAGTCCGACGTCGAGGTGCGCCGGGTCGTCGACATGGCGAAGGGTCTGGAGGGACTGAAGCGGCAGTGGGGCGTGCACGCCGCCGGCGTGATCATGTCCTCGCACCCGCTGCTCGACCTCATCCCGATCATGAAGCGGGAGCAGGACGGCGCGATCATCACGCAGTTCGACTACCCGACCTGCGAGGGCCTCGGCCTGATCAAGATGGACTTCCTCGGGCTCCGCAACCTCACGGTGCTCGACGACGCCCTGATCAACATCAAGGCCAACCGTGGCGAGACGGTGGTCCTGGAGGATCTCGAGCTCGACGACAAGAAGACCTTCGACCTGCTGGCCAAGGGCGACACCCTGGGTGTCTTCCAGCTGGACGGCGGGCCCATGCGGGCGCTGCTGCGGTCGATGCGACCGGACAACTTCGAGGACATCTCCGCGGTCGGCGCGCTGTACCGGCCGGGCCCGATGGGCGCCAACTCGCACAACGAGTACGCCGACCGGAAGAACAAGCGCAAGCCGGTCATCCCGATCCACCCGGAGCTGGAAGAGCCGCTGGCCGAGATCCTCGGCGACACCTTCGGTCTCATCGTGTACCAGGAGCAGGTCATGGCCATCGCGCAGAAGGTCGCCGGGTACTCGCTCGGCCAGGCCGACCTGCTGCGCCGCGCCATGGGCAAGAAGAAGAAGTCCGAGCTGGACAAGCAGTTCGAGGCGTTCTCCGCCGGCATGGCCGAGCGCGGCTACTCGGGTGCCGCGGTGAAGACCCTCTGGGACATCCTGCTGCCGTTCTCCGACTACGCCTTCAACAAGGCGCACTCGGCGGCCTACGGGCTCGTCTCGTACTGGACCGCCTACCTCAAGGCCAACTACCCGTCGGAGTACATGGCCGCGCTGCTCACCAGCGTCGGCGACGACAAGGACAAGTCCGCGATCTACCTCGCCGAGTGCCGCAGCATGGGGATCACCGTGCTGCCACCGGATGTCAACGCCTCGGAGAAGAACTTCGCCCCGGTCGGCACCGACATCCGGTTCGGGCTGTCCGCCATCCGGAACGTCGGTACCGGGGTGGTGGCGTCGATCATCGCCTGCCGCAAGGACAAGGGCGCCTACACCAACTTCTCCGACTACCTCAGCAAGGTCGATGCGGTCGCCTGCAACAAGAAGGTGATCGAGTCCCTGATCAAGGCAGGGGCTTTCGACTCGCTGAACCACCCGCGCAAGGGCCTGCTGATGCGGCACGTCGAGGCCGTCGACTCGGTGCTGGCGCTCAAGCGGGCCGAGGCCGAGGGGCAGTTCGACCTGTTCGGCGAGCTGAGCACGGAGGACTCCGCCGACTCGTCGCTGCACATCGAGATCCCGGACACCGAGTGGGACACCAAGCTGCGCCTCGGATTCGAGCGGGAGATGCTCGGGCTGTACGTGTCCGGACACCCCCTGTCCGGGGTCGAGCATGTGCTGGCCTCGCAGTCGGACGCCTCGCTGCCGGACATCCTGGACGGCACCATCCCGGACCGGGCCACGGTGACCGTCGGCGGCATCCTCACCGGTCTGCAGCGGCGGCTGACCAAGAAGGGCGATCCCTGGGCGTCGGCGACGCTGGAGGACCTGGCCGGCGGGGTGGAGGTCGCCTTCTTCCCGAAGGTCTACTCCGAGTTCGCGTTGTCGCTGGCCGAGGACGCCGTGGTACTGGTCAAGGCCCGGGTGTCCCGGTCCGACGACCGGCTCAGCCTGCACGCGCAGAGTGTCACCGTGCCGGACCTGACCGTCTCGACCAACCGCGGCCCGATGCAGGTGACGATGAACGCCGCTCGGTGCACACCCCCGGTGGTCGACCGGTTGCGGGACGTCCTGCAGGCGCACCCCGGCACCACCGCGGTGCACCTGCGGCTGCTGTCCGGCGGCCGGACCACAACACTGCGGCTGGACGACGGGCTTCGCGTCACCCCGACCTCCGCGCTGATGGGTGACCTCAAGGCCCTGCTCGGAGCGGACTGCCTGGCATGAGCGCACCCGACACGACGCCGATCCTGCTGGCCCCGGAGGCCGGCCGACGCAAGCTGGACCCGGCCCGCGAGTTGCTGCACTGGCGGTCCGGCGCGACGGTGCTGGTCGCTGCCGTGCTGGCCGGCATCGTGCAGGCACTGCTGTGGGCGATGGTGGCGCCCGGCGAGCAGTTCGTCGTCTACAAGGACGGCAGCTACCTGCCGCTGCCGACCGAGTCGCCGCGCCAGTTCACCGCTGTCGCGATCATGCTGCTGCTGTCGGTGGCCGCCGGCGCGGCGCTCGCCGCGGCCGCCTGGGCCTGGCGCAGCGTCCGCGGCACCGCCATGCTGCTGACGGTCGGGTTCGCCGGCGCGGTCGGCGCGTTGACCGCCTACCTGCTCGGCCCGGTGATGACCGACGGCACCGATCCGGCGTCGATCGGGGCGTCCGCCATCGACCAGCTGGTCACCGCCGAGCCGACCGCGGGCAACGCGATGGTGATCCTGCTGGAACCGCTGATCGCGATCGCCGTCTACACGTTCCTGGTCGCCTGGCACGGTGAGAAGGACCTGGGAACCGGTCTGCCGCAACCGCTCCCGGCCGTACCGCAGGGCCCGCAGACACCCGAGATGGTGACCTTCGGGCCGCAGGGCCGCCCCTGAACAACCGGTGGGCGACCCGGGCGTGATGAGGATTACGTGGCGTCGATCCACCGGATGTCTGCGTGTGGTCTGACCTCGGTCGACGGTGTGGCACGGCTGTCGTGGAGTACGGCCGGCCGGGAGTCGGGAGCTGTTGTCCGGCTTGACCCGCTCGCGCGGGGATCCCTATCGTCGGTCGCAGGTCATGAGTGCCAGCACGAAGCCCCGGCTTGCTGGCCGGCAACCCTCCGCCACGGTGGGGTGCCCCGGGTGACGACCAGGCCGCGCGCCGTTCGGCGTGCCGCAAGCGTGGACGAGGAGTGGACATGGCCGAGCAGACCGTTGCTTTCCGTGGCTGTCGCCGTCTGCACATCGACCTGATGCGCGCCGCTTCCTCTTCCGCCTGCTGTCCCGGTCACTGATCCGGATCCCTCACGCGTCGCGCCGCTCCGCCGGTGGCCGACCCGCGGGATCCGCACAGGGAAACAGCAGCACACCGCTCGTCACGGTCCCGCCGACCGCGAGCCACCCGAGAAGAGGACCTCGTGCCGCCCAGCGCGAAAGCAGTGACCCCGCAGTACCTGTCGAAGGAGCCACCCGCCGCCGGTATCGGTGCGGATGATGCCGACCTCGCCGCGGCGGTGGCCGCTGCGTCGCGTCCGGTGGTGCGCCGCCGTCGGCCGGGGATGTGGGTGCTGACGGCGGTGGTGCTGGTCCTGACGGTGTTCTCGGTGCTCTCCGTGGCCAAGAACCCGGCGATGGAATGGTCGGTGGTGGGCGACTACTTCTTCTCCTCGTCGGTGCTGGAGGGGCTGTGGCTCTCGGTCTGGGTGACGGTGCTGGTGACGGTGTTGTCGCTGCTGCTGGGCGCGGTCCTGGCGGCGATGCGGCTGTCGCAGCAGCCGGTGCTGCGCGGGCTGGCGTGGGGCTACGTGTGGATCTTCCGATCGGTACCGCTGCTGGTGCAGCTGTTGGTGTGGTTCAACATCGGCTACCTCTACCCGAAGTTGTCGTTCGGCATCCCGTGGGGTCCGACGTTCGTGGAGGCGCCGGCGCGTGAGGTGATGACCGCGGTGCTGGCGGCGCTGCTGGGGTTGACGTTGCACGAGACCGCCTATGCCACCGAGATCATCCGGGGCGGCCTGCTGTCGGTGGATGCCGGGCAGCGCGAGGCGGCGCACGCGCTGTCGCTCTCGCCGCTGTTCACCTTCACCAGGATCGTGCTGCCGCAGGCGATGCGGGCGATCCTGCCATCAGCAGGCTCGTTGTTGGTGGGCACGCTGAAGGCGACGTCGATGTTGTCGGTGATCGCGGTGGCGGACCTGTTGTACTCGGTGCAGATCATCTACAACCGGACGTTTCAGATCATCCCGCTGCTGACGGTGGCCTGCATCTGGTACCTGATCGTCACCTCGGTGCTCTCCGTCGGCCAGTGGGGGATCGAGAAGCACTTCGCTCGTGGCACTTCCCGTACGGTCGGCCGGCGGAACCTGTGGCGGAGTCGCACCACCCGCACCTCACAGGCGGTGGAGGCATGACCGCGGAGCGTCCGGTGATCCGGATCCGGTCGTTGACGAAGTCGTTCGGTGCGTTGCGGGTGCTCAAGGGGGTGGACCTGGACGTCCGCCGCGGCGAGGTGGTGTCGTTGATCGGCGCGTCCGGGTCGGGGAAGTCGACGCTGCTGCGCTGCATCAACGGACTGGAGGACCCGGAGTCCGGCCTCATCGAGGTGGACGGCGCGTTGATGGGCCGGGAGCTGCGCGGTGGCCGGATCCACGAGATCCCGCCGCGGCGCGCCCGGGCGCAGCGGGCCGAGGTCGGGATGGTGTTCCAGAGCTTCCACCTGTTCGGGCACCGGACGGTGCTGGAGAACGTCATGCTCGCACCCCGCCATGTGCGTCGGGTGTCGCGGGACGCGGCCCGGTCCTCGGCGATGGAGCAGTTGGAGCGGGTGGGGTTGGCGGACAAGGCCGGCAGCTACCCGCGGCAGCTCTCCGGCGGCCAGCAGCAGCGGGTGGCGATCGCGCGGGCGCTCTGCATGCGTCCGACGGTGATGCTGTTCGACGAGCCCACGTCAGCACTGGACCCGGAGCTGGTCGGCGAGGTGCTGGACGTGATCAAGGGCATCGCCGCCGACGGCGCGACGATGATCATCGTGACGCACGAGCTGGCCTTCGCCCGCGACGTGTCCGATCAGGTCGTCTTCCTGCACAACGGCTCGATCCTCGAATCCGGTGCTCCCGAAGCAGTTCTCGGGAATCCCCAGCAGGACCGCACCCGCGAGTTCCTGCAGCGCTACACCGGGGCGGCCTGACCCTCCCGGCTTCTTCTCCCGCGGCGACGCCCCCGTCGCCCGCGGTTCGTGTTCGACCCATCGATCGACAAGGAGCACCACCATGTCCGCGCTCACCCGTTTCCGGCGCACGCCCCTCATCGCAGTCCTCGGCGCGGCCGCGCTCGTCGTGACCGCCTGTGGGTCCGACAGCTCGACGGCCACTTCCAGCACTTCGGTCGCGGGCTCTGTCGCGTCGTCGGCGGCGTCCTCCGCAGCGGGGGAGGCGTTGACGTTGTCGGCGACCACCTACCGGGACTGGACGCCGGCGGCGTACGAGAACGAGTCCGGTGAGCTGACCGGGTACTTCACCGAGTTGGAGACCGCCGCCGCGACCGCCGCGAACTGGACGCTGGAGTGGGAGACGCCGGCGTTCGAGGCGGTCATCCCGGGCGTGCAGTCCGGGAAGTACGACCTGGGCGGCGGTGTCGACATCACCGCGGAGCGGCTGAAGGTGATCGACATCGTGTCGGTGATCCGGGTCGGCTACACGTTCCTGACACTGGCCGACGGCGGCGCCGAGGTCGCCGACGACACCACGGCGCTGTGCGGGGTGCGGGTCGGCGCGGTGGCGGCGCAGGCGTCCTTGGAGGAATTGGGCGAGATCTCCGACGCGTGTGTGGCCGCCGGCCAGCCCGCGGTGGAGATCTCCACCTACGCCAACGATTCCGCCGGGCTGTTGGCGCTGAAGTCGGGCAACATCGACGTGCGGACGATCAACACCGCGGAGGGCGGGTTCTTCACCAAGGACCAGCCGGAGTTCAAGGTGACCGGTCCGGTGATCACCCAGGTCGACGCCGGGATCGCGTTCGCGAAGGGCAGCCCGCTGGCGCAGCAGTTCGCCGACGCGGTGAACAAGACCATCGAGGACGGCAGCTACGCCAAGATCCTCGAGTCCTACGGCGCCGAGCAGGTCGCCATCACCAAGTCCGAGGTCAGCCCGGCGCCGCTCACCTGAGCCAGACCCGTTCGTCGCAGTTCCTCGTTGTGCCGTCCTGAAAGGTGTTGTCGTGTCACAGGTTCCCACGTCCGTGTCCGAGTCCGGGTCGCGGTCCGGGGAGTTCCCGGTGTTGTTCTCGCCGGTCGTGGTGGGGCCGCGGGTGTCGCGGAACCGGATCATCAATTCGGGGCACGGGACGTCGTTGGCGCCGGGGCGGCACAACGAGGAGTTGTTCCTGTATGAGGAGACCCGGGCGCGGGGTGGTGCTGGGATCGTGACGACGCAGTCGCAGTGGATCAACCAGGGCGCCGGTGATTTCGACGTGCGCTACGAGGTTGCGTCGGGCGCGTACGACGAGTTGGCGTCGCGGGTCCATGCGGGTGGGGCGTTGTGTTTCATCCAGATCAACCATCCCGGCCGGCAGGGGTTTTTGGGGCCGCGGAACCGGGAGTACGCGGTCGCGCCGTCGCAGGTGCCGGGCCGCTTCTACGGCGGGCAGGTGCAGATCCCGCATGCCATGTCTGAGGCGGAGATCATGGCGGTGATCGAGGATTTCGCCGGGTCGGCGGAAGCGATCACCACCACCGCGGCCGACGGGGTGGAGATCCATTTCGGTCACGGGAATCTGGTGCAGCAGTTCCTGTCCCCGCACACCAACCGGCGCACCGACCGGTGGGGCGGCTCGTTCGAGAACCGGACCCGGTTCGCGCGGGAGGTGATCGCCGCGATCCGCGACCGTATCGGCGGCGACAAGGTGGTGTTCGGCGCGCGGATCAACGGCGCCGCCCCGGGCGACCCGGCCGAAACAGCTTTGCTCAATGATTTCGCGGCGATGTTGCTGGACATGGACCCGGGGCTGCGGCTGGACTACCTGTCGGTCACCGGCGGGCATTTCTCCTCCGCCTGGGGCACCTCGTTCAACCTGCCCGATTCCTCGTTCCCGCCGGCGTTGTGGGAGTCGCAGGCCCGCCGGGTACGGGAACAGGCTCGGGATCTGGGGGTGCCGATCTTCCAGGTCGGCCGGATCCTGGGCCCGGCGCTGGCGGAGCGGCTGCTGGCCT
>NZ_WLYK01000024.1 GCF_009707545.1 Nakamurella alba
ATCAGTTTGGCACTGACTTTCGGTACGCTGTTGAGTTCTCAAAGAACGGACGCGCACCAATCACAGTCTCTCAACCGCTCTTGGGGCAACCCGATCAACGTTACCCGGCTCTGCGACCCGAGTCAAATCCGCTTCCGGATCCGGCTCGCTCCGGGATCCTCTGGGAGGTCCGGACCCGCCGTCCGGAAGCCGGCTGGCGGGGCAGATCTGCTGCTTCGGGTGGTCCGGTCCGGCTTCTTTCCGGCTCTCGTACCGCTCCCTGGCAGCCCGGAAAACATTACGCACGTCGGTACGCGTCGTCAAATCGGCTGGTCAGAGGCCTGTCGGGCCGTTTCAGGGGCCCTCGAACGGTGTCCACGGCCGCGCAACTCCCACCCGGGGCGGCCCGGCGCCGCACGCCTCCCTGCCGCGCGGTCATGGCCTCATCGATCGTCCGGAGGGGTCGCGGAGCCCCGAAAGTCGTCGGCGTGAGCTGCGCCACTCGCTGTCTGAAACGTCGTTGTAGGGGCGGTGAGCGACAAACAGATCCCGCCGCCGATCGCGCCCGGAGTCACCCTGTGCGTGGAGTCACGGTCGGTGCCGACTGCCCGGGGTCGGTCATGCCCGCATCTTCGCTGCCGGCGCCGGGAGGTCAGCCGGCGGAACGGCGGGAGCCGGTCGCCGGTGTGTCCGTCGGCACCATCGCCAGGACCAACTTCCGGATGGCCGACGCCGCGCTGTCACTCGCCCCCGGTCCCAGGACAGCCATACTGGCGGTGATCGCCGCGAGCTCCGGGAGGTCGAAGGTGATCGACGCGATTGCCCGGACCGGCGTCAGGACCACGCCACCGGCGCGCCCGCGGTGGACCGTCAACGGCACGCCCGTATCGCGCAGGCGCTCCACGTCCCTGGCGACCGTCCGCTCGGCGACGCCGAGCTCGCGAGCGAGCTCGGCCAGTCCGATGCGCCCGCCGGCCGCCCGGTCGAGGCGCTCGATCAACCACTGCTGCCGTTCGACCCGCTTCAGGGTCAGGTGTCCGTCCGGCCGGCCGATGACCCTCGCATCCACGTCGCCGCTCACGGATCCGACAGTAATCCTGACCATGGCGCGTCCGGATTGATCCCTAGCGTGGTTCTCATGACCACACCGACACGGGAACAGACCGAAGAATTCTTCGACCGGTATGCGAGGGCCCTGCTCGCTCGGGACGAGCAGGCCATCGCCGGCATGTACGGCGTGCCTGCCCTCATCCTGGGCGAAGGCATCGCGATACCCGTCACCGACGAACAGCAGACCGCGGACTTCTTCGCGTCGTCGTGGCCCCAGTACGCCGGGGTCGACGACGCAACACGTCGGCTCGCGATCATGGGGAGCGGACCCGGCACCGTCTGGGCCGATGTCACCTGGACCTACTCAGGCGGTCCTCGCGAACGGTTCTGCTACCAGCTCGCGGCCTCCGACGGAGTCCTCCGGATCGTTGTCCTCACGCCCCTCGAGCTCGACCAGGACCAGCTCGACCAGGGCTGAGGCGCTGCGTCCGCCGTGCACGTCGCCACTGCTCCCCCCCGACCTTCACCGTCGCTGCGAGGTTTCGCCCGGATGATCCTCGAGGAAGTGACCGTGGGATGGCCACCTGTCCGGAGTTCGACCGCCCTTGCATGGACCAGCCACATCAACCCCGCAGGAGAATCGGACAGCGGAACGCGACGCACGCCGCTCACGCGCAGCTCCTCCGGTAGGGACTGTCACTCCAGTGGCCCGGGGCTGCACCGGGCGCTGCCCCGGGCCACGTCGTCCGACCAGCGCTTCGGTCGCGGTCACCCGGCACGGGAACGGCGCTCGCCCGGAACCGCACTCGAAGTCCATTCGCCGAGTTCGTCGGCCCGGCGAAGCGGCGTCCCGGCCGGGATCGACACAGACCCCTCCGCGATCGCCCGGCGCGCGGCGCGGAGTCCCATGGAACCGCCCAGCCGCCCCTCGGTGCGGCCGTTCAGTACGGCAGGGAGCCGTGCCAGTCGACCGACTCCCCTGGCATCCGCTCATTGCTCCAGCGCACCGCGGCTCCAGCGCACGACGGTTCCCTGCGAACGGCATCCGGTCGCGGCAGGATTCTGGAGACGACCCCCTCAGGCTGCCGCCCCTGTTCCGCTGCCCTACCGAGGCGCCCTCCACCGCGACCGGCGACGCAGAACGCGATGCGCCGCCTGCTTCGCCAGGAGCAGGTTCGATCCGTCGGCAGGGGACGAGCCGCGGTGCTCACCGACCGAGGTCGGGCGCGACCCACCGGTCATCTCACCGGCACCGACCGATAGCCCGCCGGCCGGCCGCTTCTCTGCAACCCGATACCAAGAATGGAGGGCGTCATCGACAGACGTCGGGATTCTCTGATGCGCAGCCTTCGCGAGGAGGTTGCCCATGTGTCCGGGAGGACCGCAGTCCTCGAGAAGCAGCAGGCTGTCCACGAGGGGCGCTACCCCGACGAGGGGCGCCACATCCGACAGACGCGGTGCGACCACGCCCATCAGGACCCAGCATCTCGCGCAACGCCCGAGGGAAGGTCGACTGGCTGCGGAATGATCGGGAGAGCAGTTCCGAACCGGAGCTCCTGCTGGGACGGTGGTCGCGACTCGCGGCCCGCGCCTCGAGAGTGCAAGGAGGGTCGAGCCGACCACGGACGGGCAGCGGCGGTGAGTCGGGTCCCGCACTGGCGACCTGGTCGGTCCCTCGTCCGAGGCCGACCAGGCGGAGCGGTCGCGCCGAACTGCAGCTGTGCCGTCGGGGCCGACCAGGCAGAACGAGGCGCCGCACTGCAGCCGTGCCGTCGATGCCGGCGGTGGCGACCTGACGTAGTCGGACCAGGGCCGCAGCCACACCGCAGCCGGGGTCGACTCGGAGTCGGGCACTGCAGGTCGTCCAGCCGGTCGACGAGCCCGGGGGTCCGGGACGTGACGAGCAAGAAAGACTGGACCGCTCATGTGGGGACGCCCGCCCGTTTCCAGGAGGGACGCCACATGCAGCTCATCTGGGGGATGTCCGGCAGCCGGCACCTGATGCTGATGCCCGAGAAGACGCGGGCGGCGCGCACGGGTTACGTCACCGTGACGGAACGGCGGTCTGGTCATACAAGGTCCGGATATGCGAAAGAGGGGGAACCAACTGGGTTGGTTCCCCCTCTTTCGTGAATGGTTGTCCGGCGGCGTCCTACTCTCCCACCCAGTGGCCCGGGCAGTACCATCGGCGCTGAGAGGCTTAGCTTCCGGGTTCGGAATGGGACCGGGCGTTTCCCTCTCGCTATGACCGCCGTAACTCTGTGAAGTTGTCGGGTCGCCGGCCCCAGGGGTGGGGTGGGCGGTGTCCGCTCCTTCAGAGCTGCACAGTGGACGCGTAGCATTTTTGTGGTAAGTCCTCGGCCTATTAGTACCGGTCAGCTGCACACCTTACG
>NZ_WLYK01000025.1 GCF_009707545.1 Nakamurella alba
CATGGGCGCTCTTTCGCGGGTACGGGAATATCAACCCGTTGTCCATCGACTACGCCTGTCGGCCTCGCCTTAGGTCCCGACTCACCCTGGGCGGATTAGCCTGGCCCAGGAACCCTTGGTCAATCGGTGGGGGAGGTTCTCACTCCCCATTCGCTACTCATGCCTGCATTCTCACTCGTGTGGCGTCCACGGCTGGGTTACCCCGCCGCTTCACTCGCCACACGACGCTCCCCTACCCATCCACACGACTGGACCCCAAAGGGGCCGATCGATGTGTGAATGCCGCGGTTTCGGTGGTGTGCTTGAGCCCCGCTACATTGTCGGCGCGGAATCACTTGACCAGTGAGCTATTACGCACTCTTTAAAGGGTGGCTGCTTCTAAGCCAACCTCCTGGTTGTCTGTGCGACTCCACATCCTTTCCCACTTAGCACACGCTTAGGGACCTTAACCGGCGATCTGGGCTGTTTCCCTCTCGACTATGAAGCTTAGCCCCCACAGTCTCACTGCCGCGCTCTCACTTACCGGCATTCGGAGTTTGGTTGATTTCGGTAAGCTTGTGGGCCCCCTAGACCATCCAGTGCTCTACCTCCGGTAAGAAACACGCGACGCTGCACCTATATGCATTTCGGGGAGAACCAGCTATCACGAAGTTTGATTGGCCTTTCACCCCTACCCACAGCTCATCCCCCAGGTTTTCAACCCTGGTGGGTTCGGACCTCCACGACGTCTTACCGTCGCTTCATCCTGGCCATGGGTAGATCACTTCGCTTCGGGTCTAGAGCATGCGACTCAAACGCCCTGTTCGGACTCGCTTTCGCTACGGCTTCCCCACACGGGTTAACCTTGCCACATACCACTAACTCGCAGGCTCATTCTTCAAAAGGCACGCCGTCACAGCCGCAAGGGCCGCTCCGACGGATTGTAAGCACACGGTTTCAGGTACTATTTCACTCCCCTCCCGGGGTACTTTTCACCTTTCCCTCACGGTACTAGTCCGCTATCGGTCACCAAGTAGTATTTAGGCTTAGCGGGTGGTCCCGCCGGATTCACAGCGAATTTCACGGGCTCGCTGCTACTTGGGATACCACTGGGGAGAACTCGAGTTTTCGGCTACGGGGGTGTCACCCTCTGCGCCTGGTTTTTCCAATGCCATTCGCCTAACACGAGTTTTTCTTACTCCCTGGACGGGCGGCAGCCCGACCTCAATGGTCCCACGACCCCGAATGCGCAACGCCTGCCGGCTATCACACGCAATCGGTTTAGCCTCTTCCGCTTTCGCTCGCCACTACTCACGGAATCGCGGTTGCTTTCTCTTCCTGTGGGTACTGAGATGTTTCACTTCCCCACGTTCCCTCCACGCACCCTATGTGTTCAGGTGCGGGTGACAGGACATGACTCCTGCCGGGTTTCCCCATTCGGAAATCCTCGGATCACAGCTCGGTTGACAGCTCCCCGAGGCTTATCGCAGCCTCCTACGTCCTTCATCGGCTCTTGGTGCCTAGGCATCCACCGTGTGCTCTTTATAACTTAGCCACAAAGATGCTCGCGTCCACTGTGCAGTTCTCAAGGTACGGGCGTACCCAATTCCAGACCCGTCGCGCACCGGCAACCGCCGGCCGTACAACGAGGAATCGGCCCGAAGAAAGCTCGAACACCAGGAAAACTCCCGGCAGCCCGTTCTTTCAGGACCCAACAGCGTACCTACAATCCCCCACCACACCGGCCACACGTTCCAACCTGACCCCAACAAAGGAGCCCCAACCACCGGCAAGCCGGCAGTCAAACGGTCGTACTGGACGCGCCAACATGATCGAGAACCGAACTGGTCAGTGTTCCACCCATGAGCTCCACCGCAGAACGTTCGTCTGCGAAATGGGCCTGGACCCAGACCTGCAAGAGGCCGGGCCAGATGCTCCTTAGAAAGGAGGTGATCCAGCCGCACCTTCCGGTACGGCTACCTTGTTACGACTTCGTCCCAATCGCCGATCCCACCTTCGACGGCTCCCTCCACAAGGGTTGGGCCACCGGCTTCGGGTGTTACCGACTTTCGTGACGTGACGGGCGGTGTGTACAAGGCCCGGGAACGTATTCACCGCAGCGTTGCTGATCTGCGATTACTAGCGACTCCGACTTCATGGGGTCGAGTTGCAGACCCCAATCCGAACTGAGACCGGCTTTTTGGGATTCGCTCCACCTCGCGGTTTCGCAGCCCTTTGTACCGGCCATTGTAGCATGCGTGAAGCCCAAGACATAAGGGGCATGATGATTTGACGTCATCCCCACCTTCCTCCGAGTTGACCCCGGCAGTCTCTTATGAGTCCCCACCATAACGTGCTGGCAACATAAGACAAGGGTTGCGCTCGTTGCGGGACTTAACCCAACATCTCACGACACGAGCTGACGACAACCATGCACCACCTGTGCACGGACCTTGCGGGGGAACCATCTCTGGAACTTTCCCGTGCATGTCAAGCCTTGGTAAGGTTCTTCGCGTTGCATCGAATTAATCCGCATGCTCCGCCGCTTGTGCGGGCCCCCGTCAATTCCTTTGAGTTTTAGCCTTGCGGCCGTACTCCCCAGGCGGGGCGCTTAATGCGTTAGCTGCGGCACGGAGGTCGTGGAAGGACCCCCACACCTAGCGCCCAACGTTTACGGCGTGGACTACCAGGGTATCTAATCCTGTTCGCTCCCCACGCTTTCGCTCCTCAGCGTCAGTATCGGCCCAGAGACCCGCCTTCGCCACCGGTGTTCCTCCTGATATCTGCGCATTTCACCGCTACACCAGGAATTCCAGTCTCCCCTACCGAACTCTAGTCTGCCCGTATCGAATGCAGGCCCGGAGTTGAGCCCCGGGTTTTCACATTCGACGCGACAGACCGCCTACGAGCTCTTTACGCCCAATAAATCCGGACAACGCTTGCACCCTACGTATTACCGCGGCTGCTGGCACGTAGTTAGCCGGTGCTTCTTCTGCAGGTACCGTCTTGATTCGTTCCTGCTGAAAGAGGTTTACAACCCGAAGGCCTTCATCCCTCACGCGGCGTCGCTGCGTCAGGCTTTCGCCCATTGCGCAATATTCCCCACTGCTGCCTCCCGTAGGAGTCTGGGCCGTGTCTCAGTCCCAGTGTGGCCGGTCGCCCTCTCAGGCCGGCTACCCGTCGTCGCCTTGGTAGGCCATTACCCCACCAACAAGCTGATAGGCCGCGGGCCCATCCCTAGCCGAAAAACTTTGAACCACACGAGATGCCTCGCACAGTCATCATCCGGTATTAGCACCTGTTTCCAAGTGTTATCCCAGAGCTAGGGGCAGGTTGCCCACGTGTTACTCACCCGTTCGCCACTCGAGTACCCGCAAGCGGGCCTTTCCGTTCGACTTGCATGTGTTAAGCACGC
>NZ_WLYK01000026.1 GCF_009707545.1 Nakamurella alba
GTAGAATGTGTTGGTGGCCAAAGGGTATCGGCGGGTGGATCGGGACCAGGGGTTCCTGCTGCCTCCGGACATGCGGGAGTGGTTGCCGGCGGATCATCCGGTGTGGTGGGTGATCGAGACGGTCGGGCAGTTGGACACCCGCGCCCTGCACGCGAAGCGGCGCACCGGTGGTGCGGGTCGTGCCGGGTTCGACCCGGACATGTTGTTGACACTGTTGATCTGGGGGTGGGCGCACGGGGAGCGGTCCTCGCGCCGGCTGGAACGCCTCACCCAGGAGGACGTGACCTACCGGGTGATCTGTGGTGGTGACAGCCCGGACCACACGGTGATCTCCCGGTTCCGGCAGACCGTCGGCGATGCGGTGCCGGAGTTGTTCGCGCAGGTGATGGTGTTGTGCCGGAAGCTGGGGATGGTCCGGTTGGGCACGGTGGCGCTGGATGGCACGAAGATCGCCGCGGACGCCTCGCCCGGCGCGAACTTGACGGAGGAAGGGCTGCGCGCCGCGGCCCGCAAGCACGCCGAGAAGGCTGCCGCCGAACATGCGGCCACCGACACCGGTGAGGACGAGCAGTTCGGCCCCGACGGGCGCGGTGACGTGGTCCCACCCGACCCCGACGATGATCCCGACGGGCCGGACAACCCCGGTGGTGGTGGCGGGCCTGGCGGCGGTGGTGGTGGGCGGGGCCGGGCCGAGCGGATCGCGCGGGCACTTCAGGAGCTCCGGGCGCAGGAGGCGGCGTTCGCCGCGGCGGAAACACCGAAGAACCCGGACCGCACCCGCAAGGGTCACCCCACCGAGCGGCAGATGGAGCTGGCCCGGGCCCGGGTGGCCAGGGCCGAGGCCCGCCAGCAGGCCAAGATCGACAACTACCGCGCGGCGCAGTCCACCGGCCGGCCGGGGCCGCGTGGCGTTCCCACCACGATGGAGTCGAGCGTGAAAGTGGCGCGGGCCCGGAAATCGTTGGCGCGCTTGGAGGAACGGGCCCAAGGGCCCGAGCATGTGAACGTTCGGATCCGTCGTCGGATCGCTGCCGGCGGCGGGCGGGGGCCGGTCGCGAACGTCACCGACCCGGACTCGCGGCTGCAGCCCCTGCGCGGTGGTGGCTGGTTGCAGGGCTACAACTGTCAGGCCCTGACCTCCAGCGACGGCATCATCCTCGCCACCTCGGTGTCGTCCAATCCCATCGACTCCCCGACGTTCCCGGGCATGCTCCAGGCCGGACTGCAGGCCGCGCAGCTGCTGGCCGCGCACCAACCGGAGAGCATCACCCGCACCGACACCACGATCGGGATGATCCTGGCCGACGCCGGCTACCTGTCCCGACAGAACCTGACCATGCCCGGCCCGGACCGGCTCATCGCCGTGGGCAAACGCCGCGACCTGGAACGCGCCGCCCGCCACGCCGCGACCGACCCGCCACCACCCGGCCAGACGGCCGGACCACCGGACCCGATCGAGGCGATGAAACAACGCCTGGCCACCCCCGACGGCATCGCCACCTACCGGCAACGCAGCCACATCGCCGAAACACCATTCGGGAACACCAAGCACAACAACGGATTCCGCCGATTCACCGGACGCGGACTGGCCCGAGCCGTCACGGACTGGCAGTTCAACGCCCTCGTGCACAACCTCTTCAAAGCCCACCGCCACGCCACCTGACAGCCCCCGAAGGGGCCGTCAGGGCCCCCAGGACCGGAAGCCCGGCC
>NZ_WLYK01000027.1 GCF_009707545.1 Nakamurella alba
GTGCTTCCACTTCCGGCCTATCAACCCGGTGGTCTAGCCGGGGGCCTTACCCCACAAAGGGTGGGAGTCCTCATCTTGGAACGAGCTTCCCGCTTAGATGCTTTCAGCGGTTATCCCTTCCGAACGTAGCCAACCAGCCGTGCTCCTGGTGGAACAACTGGCACACCAGAGGTTCGTCCGTCCCGGTCCTCTCGTACTAGGGACAGCCTTCCTCAAGACTCCTACGCGCGCGGCGGATAGGGACCGAACTGTCTCACGACGTTCTAAACCCAGCTCGCGTGCCGCTTTAATGGGCGAACAGCCCAACCCTTGGGACCTACTCCAGCCCCAGGATGCGACGAGCCGACATCGAGGTGCCAAACCATGCCGTCGATATGGACTCTTGGGCAAGATCAGCCTGTTATCCCCGGGGTACCTTTTATCCGTTGAGCGACGTCGCTTCCACAAGCCGACGCCGGATCACTAGTCCCGACTTTCGTCCCTGCTCGACATGTCTGTCTCACAGTCAAGCTCCCTTGTGCACTTACACTCGAAACCTGATTGCCAACCAGGCTGAGGGAACCTTTGGGCGCCTCCGTTACTCTTTGGGAGGCAACCGCCCCAGTTAAACTACCCACCAGGCACTGTCCCTGATCCGGATCACGGACCTAGGTTAGATGTCCAGTACGACCAGAGTGGTATTTCAACGTTGACTCCACGAACACTGGCGTGATCGCTTCACAGTCTCCCACCTATCCTACACAAGTCGAACCGAACACCAATACCAAGCTATAGTAAAGGTCCCGGGGTCTTTCCGTCCTGCCGCGCGTAACGAGCATCTTTACTCGTAGTGCAATTTCGCCGGGCCTGTGGTTGAGACAGTAGAGAAGTCGTTACGCCATTCGTGCAGGTCGGAACTTACCCGACAAGGAATTTCGCTACCTTAGGATGGTTATAGTTACCACCGCCGTTTACTGGGGCTTAAATTCTCAGCTTCGCTCCCGAAGGAACTAACCGGTCCTCTTAACCTTCCAGCACCGGGCAGGCGTCAGTCCATATACATCGTCTTGCGACTTAGCATGGACCTGTGTTTTTAGTAAACAGTCGCTTCTCCCTGGTCTCTGCGGCCGAAACATGCTAGCCCGCAAGGGGCTTCACACACCTCGGCCCCCCTTCTCCCGAAGTTACGGGGGTATTTTGCCGAGTTCCTTAACCACAGTTCGCCCGATCACCTCGGTATTCTCTACCTGACCACCTGTGTCGGTTTGGGGTACGGGCCGCTCAGAGCTCGCTAGAGGCTTTTCTCGACAGCATAGGATCACTCTACTTCGCCTCAATCGGCTATGCATCAGGTCTCAGATCAACATCCAGGCGGATTTGCCTACCCGGACTACCTACACCCTTACACCAGTA
>NZ_WLYK01000028.1 GCF_009707545.1 Nakamurella alba
CGATCGCGCTCGGCGGGTGCCCGCCGGGTGATGGTCGGGGATGGAGACGTCGGTGGATGCGCGGTTGGCGGCTGCGGTGGGTGCGTTTGTCATGGACCCGGACTCGGTGAACGTGGCGGCGTTGTGCCGGGATGTAGGTGTGTCCCGGCAGACGTTCTACAAGTACGTCAACAGGTTTCGGGCCGAGGGCGTGTCCGGGTTGGTGCGCCGCTCGACCCGGCCCATACGAACCAGGCGGCTGCTGGACCCGGTTGCCGAGGACGTGCTGGTGCGGGTCCGCAAGATCCTGGACGACGAGGGCCAGTACCACGGTGCGTTGTCGGTGCTGTGGCATCTGGAGGACCACCTGGAGCTGTGGCCGGCGGAAGCGGTCCTGCCGTCGGTGTCCACCATCCACCGGGTCCTGATGGCGCGGGGCCAGGTGGTGCCGGCGCCGGCGAAGGCTCCACGGTCGTCGGGTCGCCGGTTCCAGAGCTCGATGGTCAACGGGATGTGGCAGATGGATGGGTTCGACGTGCCCTTGCCCAGTGGTCGAAGGGTCGTGGTCATCCATCTGTTGGATGACCGGTCCCGGTTGGACCTGGGCATGCACGTGGCCCGTTCGGAGAACGGTGACGACGTGTGGACGGCGTTCACCACCGCGACCGCCACCTATGGAGTGCCGCGGAAAGTGTTGACCGACAACGGAAGTGCCTTCTCCGGAGCGCGGCGCGGGTGGACCTCGCAGCTGGAGGAGAACCTGCGGCAGATCGGGGTGGAACCGATCACCTCGACTCCGCGGCACCCGCAGACCTGTGGGAAGGTCGAACGGCTGCACCAGACCGCGCAGCGATGGCTGGCCCGCCGGGTGCTGCCCGAGGACCCGGTGGCGCTGGCCGAGCTGCTGCAGATCTACCGGGCCAGGTACAACCAGCGGCGGCATCAGAGCCTGGGCGGGGACCGCCCGCAGCACGTGTTCGACACGGCGCCGCGGGCGGTCCCTCCGGCCTGGCCCATCGCACCGGCCGGGCACGTCACCAGCAGCACCGTGTCGGTCCGCGGGCAGATCTACGTGGACAGCGTCCATCTCGGGGTGGGCCGGCCCAACGCCGGTCGCAGCGCCGTGGTCTACCGCACCGGTGAGCAGGTCGCGGTGTTCCTCGACGGCCGCTACTACGGCAGCCACACCATCGACCGGACCCGCCGATACCAGCCCGTCCCGCCGATACACTCGCCCCGTC
>NZ_WLYK01000029.1 GCF_009707545.1 Nakamurella alba
GGTGGTGGACTCGGCCGTGTTGACCAGAATGTGGGCAAAAGATGATCTGGTTGGAGTTGATTTTCGGCTCTGTTGCAGGCGTGGGGCATGAGGCAGTCTGGTCCCGGACGGATCGTCTCAACCTCGTGGTCCTCTGTCCGAGTGCGGTTGACGGGATCCGTGCTGGCCCTCGAACGCAGACGGCCGCCTGGCTGCAGGCCAGGATCCGATGGTTTCTGAGCGCCTCGACATGCCGCCGAAGCGGTCTGCGAAGCCGTTGATCTGGCCCGCGATCCGGGGCTGGCCGTAGTCCATCGCCGCCCGCCCGAGAAGTCGCAGCAGCCCGAGCAGTTCGACGGTCAGGTCCGGCCGCAGGTGGCCAGAGGTGAGCCATCGTGCTGCGGTCGCAGCATGCGGTGCGACAAGCCGTCGGCCCGATTGACCCCGGCGTCCCCGGGTTCGTAGTTGGGCGAGGTTGCTCAGCACCGCGACGGTCTGCACGATCGGGTCCCGGTCGTTGCCGCCGGCCATGGACCAGGCCGACAGGACCCCGGCGAGCTCTCCAGCGGCATCGGCCCACCCGCGGACATCGCCCAACGGGACGGTGCGCAGCCGCTGGTTCATGAACCGCAGCTCGCTGACCGCACGATGCACAACCACTTCGTAGTCGGCCGGCCGCCGCGGCTGGCCAACCCTGCAGCCGCTCCCCCGCCAGACCGCGACGGCCTGCGCGGTCGCTTCCGGCGATCCGCCCCATCTGCTGCGCAGCCTGGGCAGTGTGAGGTCCTTCGCCAGGTGCCCGCCGCCGAAGAACCGCTCACCCTCCCCGGCGAGGGCGACCTTGTAGCCGACCACCAGGGCGGTGCCACCGGCGGCGTAGAACGGGGCGACCCGGATGCCCTCGGCCCGCAGGTGCCGCACGAAGTCCGCCTCCGTCACGGCCATGGCCGCGGCGGCCCGGACATGGCGTTCCAGGATCCGCCGGGACGGTTCCCGGCCGGTGCGTTCCTGCAGTTGCAGCTCCGCGTAGGTCAAACCCCGGCTCCCGACACCCAGGGCAGCGCTGGGCAGCCGGCGAAGGCCGTGTTCGACCTCCAACGCGCGGCAGGCCTGCTGCGCCTTGGTGAAGTCGTGGAAGGTGTTGATGAACGACCCGTCATCCCGCACCGCGGAGACCAC